>JADFMZ010000208.1 GCA_022563615.1 Planctomycetota bacterium | reverse complement strand
GAGCATGAACGATCTCTCGTCGTTCGCCTTCCTTCGATTCCATGCGTTGCGAGGCAATCGGGTGGGGCAGTTTGCGGTTTCACTGACCGGGAAATGGAGACTGATCCTCAAAGCGAGCGATGACGATGACGCGATTATCGTCGTGTGGGGGGTGGAGGATTATCATGGGTGAAGTTGAGATCACTGTAGAACGGGCGATTGCGCCTGGGTACTACTTGGAGCGCGAGCTAGAAGCGCGAGCGATGACGCAGAAGGAATTGGCGTTGCGAACATCTATTTCGCAAGGTCATATTTCCAAGTTTGAAAGTGGGCAACTGCAAGTACCGGACGAGCAACTGGAGAAAATTGGGCTGGCTCTCGATTATCCCACTCAGTTTTTCTTCCAGCCGGATCGCCTGTACGGGTTGGGCATCAGCTCCGTCTATTTCCGCAAGAGAAAAACTCTTCCAGTCTTTGAGCAGAAGCGGATTCAGGCACAGATCAACATCCTGACGCTGCAATTAGCTCACTTGCTGAGGGGTGTCGATGTCAAGAGTGACAACGAGTTCTTCCCGCTCGATATTGCGGACTTCAACGACGACGCCGTGGCTATCGCACAGCTTGTGCGAGCGAAGTGGAATCTTCCGCTTGGCCCGGTCAAGGATTTGATTGGCGTCATAGAAAGTGCTGGCGGTGTCATCGTGAGAAGAGACTTCTTGTCCAGGAAGTTTGATGCGCAAAGTCGTTGGCTCAACGGTCTGCCGCCGATGTTCTTTGTGAATCACGATGTTCCGATGGATCGACTGAGGTTCACGCTCGCTCACGAGATTGGACACATCGTGATGCATCGCGTTCCGACGGAGAATCTGGAATCCGAAGCGGACAGCTTCGCATCTGAATTCTTGATGCCACGCGACGAAATCCTGCCAGACCTGTCGCCGTTTTCGCTACAGCGTGCAGCAATGCTGAAACCGAAATGGCGGGTCTCCATCGCCGCTCTCATCGTGCGCGCTCATGATCTCGGCGTGATTACTCATTCTCAGTATCGTCGCTGTTTCACACAGCTCAGCGCTGCTGGTCACCGCACATGCGAACCTGTTACGATTTCAGACGAACGGCCGAGCCTGATAGATCAGCTCCTTGGGGTTTACCAACGGGATCACGGCTACAGCCTCGCCGAAATGTGTCAGATGCTGTCCATCAGTGAACAGGAATTCCAGACGCAGTATCTCTCGATGCCCCCATTGCGCTTGCGATCATGAGATTGAAATGCCGCCACCAAGTCGATCGGCACGCGGCCATTTCCCGTCTGGACGCCACGGTAAGCGTCGCTACGATTGTTGGACGGGTAATTCGGACGGGAAATTGGATTTTCGGACTGGTTGCGACCTATCGAAAAACCGCCATAAGTATTGCTCTCATGGCGGTTTACGCGAATGGGCAGAGGCGGACTTGAACCGCCGACACACGGATTTTCAGTCCGTTGCTCTACCAACTGAGCTACCTGCCCTGCAAAGCCACACGCGGCGCTCGTACGCGGTCTTGTTCATGGCGCCGATCGAGGTGCCGACGCCGAAGATTACGAGCTTGCCGCAACGGCCAGTACGAAGGAAAGATAACCCTGCGTAGGGTAGGCGTCAAACCCGTGTCTGCGTCGGGCGTCGAAGCGAATGCAAGGTACAGCGCGAAACGGAAATGGAGCAAGGCCCTCTGACCGTCGCACGGTGCTTGTCTCGGGTGCTCACGGCTGTACCGGCCATTGCCCGGCACCGATATATGCGAGTGTCGAACCCGGTTGAATCAGTCCCGGCGGGGCGCGGTTCCACTTTCCTTCCGCGCTACGACCACATGGTACGGGAGATCGGCGGTCGGGTCCGGTGAGTCGCTGCGGTAATGGACGCCGATGGAAGTCTTGCGAGTCCAAGCGCTCGAAGCCACGAGCTTGGCCACGGTAAGCTGGTTTTGGGTTTCCCATCCGGCCCGGTCGTCGAAGGTCTTATCCAGCGTATAATGGCCCCAGAAGTCGAGGATGTCGTTGGTCTCGCCAAGACGGTCGGCGCTGCGAACCATCCCGACATTGCGCCACATCAGGCTGCGCAAGGAGTGGTCGATATCGGGAAGGTCCAACCCCGTGCGTCTCGACTCCGGGTTGCGACTGACGACCGGCTGTAGAGGAACCTTGTTCCCGGATCCCTTGGCGAGTCTTCCAGCGGTCTCACCGGCTCTGACGCCGAAAACCAGGCCTTCCAGCAGGGAGTTGCTGGCCATCCTGTTGGCTCCGTGTACACCGGAACAGGCCGCCTCACCACAGCAGAGCAGACCGTCGATCGAGCTGCGGCCGTCGAGATCGGCCTGCACCCCGCCGATCATGTAGTGAGCGCTGGGACGGACCGGAATCAGATCCCGCGTTACGTCAATCTGAAAGTCTTGGCAGAGCCGGGCGATGTGGGGAAACCTGTCGGCAAATCCACTTATGTGCCGGGCGTCCAGGTAAACGCAGTTGGACCGGGTCTCTCGCAGATGTTTGTGGATGGCACGGCTGACAACGTCACGCGGGGCTAATTCCGCGTCCGCATGGTATTTCTGCATGAACCGCTCGCCGGCGCGATCGACAAGATAGGCCCCCTCGCCACGGACCGCCTCCGATATCAACGCCCGTCCCGCCCCGGCCACGTATAACGTCGTTGGATGGAACTGCATCAATTCCATGTCGCGCAGCACGGCCCCGGCGCGAAAGGCGGCAGCGAGCCCGTCGCCCGTTGAGCCGGGAGGGTTGGTTGTTTCTCGCCAGATACGGCCACAGCCACCCGAAGCAAGAATCGTCTGTCTGGCCCATAGAAGCTGGTGCCCGTGCCGTTCGTGAAATGTTACGACACCCACGCACGCGTCGTTCAGCACGATGAAGTCGAGCAGGAAGCAATGCTCAAAGACGCGGATGTTTTCATTATGGAGAACGCGTTGATGAAGGATGCGGACCAGTTCGCGGCCAGTGCGGTCGCCGTGCGCGTGAAGGATGCGGTTGACCTTGTGGCCGCCTTCGCGTCCCAGATCCACCCGTCCTTGGACGCGATCGAACTCGAACCCCCACTCGATCAACTCCTCGATGCGTCGCCGCGCATCCATGACGAGTATTTGAACCGCCTCGCGGTCGTTGAGCCCGCAGCCCACACGCATCGTGTCCTCGAAATGGGATTGTGTGGAGTCGTCGTCGCCCAACGCCGTGGCAATGCCGCCTTGGGCGCGCGCCGTGGCGGAATCCTCAAACGGCCCCTTACACATGAGGGTGACCTGTCCGTGCCGCGCAGCCTCGATCGCCGCCCGGGCTCCCGCCACCCCGCTTCCGATCACCAACACGTCGGTGACGAAATGTCCCATCCGCTTGGAATCAAAGTCGGTCAGATACCGCCGCGTGTCGTAAAGCGAAGCCATGGCGCCTAACTATCGTAGACTGTGACGGCTGCTCCGGCAAACGGGACGCCGTCCACCACTCTTGAATTGCGCGCGGTCGAGGCGCCCGAATCCATCGCGCGGGCTCAAGCCCTTGGCTCAGTTTCTCCGAGCTTCGAGAGTGGGCGGGCGCGCATCGCGTGGACCCTACAGCGATTCCCGTATTGGCATGCCGGGTCATTCGCCCTCTGTGGTGCATCATGCAGCGAAGAGTCGCGCAGGCTGACGCCTGCGGCTTGGAACGCAGAAACGGGAAATGCTCTAGCCTTAGCTGCAACGATGGCTTCTCTTTACGCACCCACCCGCGTGAGTGTGCACGCTTCGAGCGATTCCATAGCGGGGACGTTTAGCCGTCGGAACCATCTAACTCCGTCTTTCCGAGCTGCCGATAACCCATCTGCAAGGATTGATTGGGTCAACGTGCGCGCACGATTCGCAACACTTTTTTATCTGACCATTGTCGTTGTGTTGGGAGGCGCAGCGTCGGCTGGGCGTGCGCAGGATTTGGCTGACCGGTTTCGTCCCGTCCGGCGGGTGGTTCACCATTACGACTTCGACGAACGGGCGTTTGGCAATCTGGAGGAGATTCCCAAGTTTTGGGTTCCCCTGCGTCCCCCGGGGTTTCCACATTACACCGGTGCGGCGTTTGATTTCGAGGTGGGCCGGGCTGCTCCGCCATCATTCCATGTTTCCAGCGAAGGTCGCAACGTCGCCTATCACTACACCGGGCCTGAAACCCGTGTCCGTATCAACAGTGACTACCGCATCGAAGCGTACATCCGACCCGACCGTCTCCATTACGCCCGAGCGTGTTTCAGCGCGCACTTTCTCGATAAGCATGGTCAGCCGATCCCACGGACGCTGGTTCGCACCCGTTACGTCGGAGGCCCCGAGGAGCCGTCCGGCTGGACGCGCGTCGAACTTTTCCTTACGTCGGCACCGCCGCAGGCCCATTCGATCGGGCTGATCGCCTGGGTCGTCCAGGAACCGATCCGGCAAACGGCGCCGCCGCCTCGCCATGTTCCGCGTGTGGACGTGTTCGGCGGCGCCTGGTTCGATGACATCACGATCTACAGGCTGCCGCACGCTCAAATCACGTCTTCCGTACTCGGCAACGTGTTGACGCCGGATGGGTCACTGACGTTACAGGTTGTCCTGGCCGATTTGGATGATAGCTCGCTCGAAGGAAAACTCTCGATCTTCGCCGCCGGCGGAGTCGCCGTGCAGACGCAGCGCGTGGAGGTTACAGTTAATGACGACACAAAACCCACATCGATCAACGTAGGCCATCTGTCTCCCGGGCTCTATGAAGCCCGCTTGGAGGTCACGGCCCGCGCAGGTCCCATCCTGACTCGGTCGTTGACGTTCGCCCGTCTTGCACCGCTCTTTGGTAGTCCGGATGCGGCGGCCCGTTCCTTGGGGGTCGTCGTGGATGCGGAATTGCATCGCGACCTACCCACAGAGTTGAACCTGCTGCAACACCAGGCGCTCCGGTCCGCCAAGCTGCCGGTCTGGTATGGCCTGGATGGCGGCGCGACGGCGGTCGGGCGCCGGCGCAGGATGGGTCGATTTTTTCAGGAACTCATCAAGAAACGGTTCGCATTGACCGCGGTGTTCGTGGAGCCCCCGGCTTCTCTAGCGCGAGGTCACGGTTCCTACTTGCGCTCCCTTGTTGAGTTGCTTGCACTGGACACGAGTGTTTGGGCCCAGCACTTGGCCGCCGTGGCCGTACCGAACGCCAGTGTTTTTCGTGGATGGCAACTGGGCACTGACTCCAGCGAGAAGCTCCCGTCGCCCGAAGAACTTGGAGTCGCAGCCGGGCAGTTGCGCCGCGTGCTACGCCAGTACATCACGTCACCGCTCCTGGGCGCGCCAAGATCCACTGCAACCGAGCCACCGGAGGACAAACTTCCCGTGGACCAGATCACGCTCCATCTCAGGCCGGAGTTCCCGACGGAGTCTTTCTCCACTGCGCTGGCGGGTCTACGCCGGCAAGGCTATCAGCCCGTGTCCGCGTTCATCGCTTCTTTGCCGGACGACTCGTATCACCGTCTTCCGCGACTGGCGGACTGGACGCAGCGGATCATCACCGCGCGACACGTCGGCTTCGATGTCGTGTACGTGCCCCAGACCTGGACGGTTCGCGAGACCCCCCAGGGTATCATTACGGAGCCGACCGAACGGTACATCCTGTTGCGCACGCTGGCGGATGTGCTGGGGGATTCGATGCCGGATCGGCGCTTTTCCACTATCAGTGGTGCGACCTGTCTGACCTTTCAAGGGGAGGATGGCATGATCGCGGCCATTTGGGACAAACATGCCCCCGACAACGTCCAACCTCATGCCATCCAACTCGGTCGGGCTTCCCGCCAGATTGATCTGTGGGGTCAGGCGGTCCCATTGAAACGCAACGATCTCGGACAGCAAATCGTCCAACTGTCGGCCATGCCTATTCTCGTGGACCATGTTGAACCCTGGCTGGTGGACTTCCGGACCTCCATGCAGCTCAAGCCCAGGCACGTGGATTCAGGGCAGGAGTTGGTTTCGTTCGCCTTGGAAATGGCCTATCAAGGCGCGGAGCCGATCACGGGACACGGAAGGCTTGAAGCTCCGAAAGGGTGGGAGATTCGACCGCGTAACTTCAGTTTCGCGCTCATGCAGCGTCGAACCGAGCGCCTCATGTTCCAGGCGCGCATTCCCCATAACGAACCGGTTGG
>JADFMZ010000207.1 GCA_022563615.1 Planctomycetota bacterium | reverse complement strand
AAAGCTGCCCGGACCTGGACGACGAAAACTGTTACTCGGCGCCACTTTGGGTCCGAACGGCCAAATGGGGCGACGTGGTGTACCCGTTCGCTCTTGCGGGCGGCAGCGGCCAGCCGGATGGGGGCGACGCCGATACGGCGGGCGATAAATCCACCCAATCTTCCGCCGTGCCCATGCCCCGCGTCAAGCTCAGCCCGAACGTGCCGGATCCCGGCGTCTTCAACACAAGTGACGTAACTGTGGCTGTGGATATCTTTCAGGGCCTGCTGTTGTATCCATACAGCGGCCCCTGCCCTTGCCCGCCGGCGGCGATCTGCGGGTTGACGCCGTTCTTCGACGCCTGCGAGCGTTGTACGTCAACGACGGTCGGGTGTTGCACTACGGGAGCGTGTACGCTCGAAACGCCGGGAGACTGCGACACGTCCGGCGGCACGGTGGTCTGCGGCTGTGATGAAGGCAACGACGCATGTGTATGTCCGACGACGATCAGCGCTCCCCTGGCGGAGCCGGACCCGATCGACAAGAACCGATACCTTTCCTTCGACCCCAACAACGCCGGCGCCTGCATGGCGTTTCGGGTTAAGCTGACGGCCAGCACCGATTTCTCGGAGTGCGTCAACGACATCTGGTGGGTCGGCCTTCCTGATGAAAACGGGATTGCTCGGCTTCAGGATACGCCGCTGTATCGAAACTGGAATGAGAGCGTGATTCACGTGGGCGATCGGCAGATCGTTCCGGATGCCGCCTACGACGTCCAGGCGATTCACCAGGCGTGTGACGTAAACACTGAGAGTGATTTCTCCAGCGCATTGGGGCTGTCCACCGCTGCGATCTGGGGCGATATCGTGGACGACGTCTTCGGGACTCAGCCCAGTTTGTTTGATATTCTCGCAGCCATCGACGCATTGGTGGGCAACGCAGGCGCTCCGCCGCTGACCCAGGCCGACCTGGCGCCCGAGGTGCCAGATAAGAGGATTGATCTTCGTGATGTCCTCGCGGCAGTCACGGGGTTTGAGCATACCGGGTATCCCTTTGGATCGCCCTGTGCAACGGTTTCGACGACGGCAAATCACAAGGATCTGGCGGCCGCCGTGATCGAGGGGCAGGCCGTGCTCTTTGCGAAGGTGGTGCCGGGCGACGTCGTTCCCGGTGGCGCCGTGGACGTGGAAGTGTACATCGAGGTTCAGGATCCCGATGTCGTGGTGGAGCTATCGTCCTATCAGATTACCTTGGAGGTTATCGAGACGTCGCCAAGGGACCGCTTTCCCGCGCCGCTGGAGGCCGTAAGCCTCGCGACGTGCGATCCTTGCTGCGCTCAGCGTCCTCCTCCGGTGGGATGTGACGAGTGCGGTGTGGCGTTCCGAACCAAGAAATGCGATTCCAACAGCGATAACGCTGGACATTTATGCGCGGATCACATCGAATGCCCGGGGGGTTCGTGTATCCGCCGCTCCGATTTTGTCTTTGGCGTGGAGGGTAATCTGACGCTGGAGAAAGACTGCACGACCGGCCTGGTAGTGGGAATCTTGGGCTCGGGCGTGCCACCTTTCAAGATCACGGCCAGAGGCTGCGGCCAGAACCCCGCGATTCCATGTGTCACCGACGACGACTGTATTGGGTTCGGGTCGTGCACCGTTGACGTACCCCCAAAGTATCTCGCAACGTACAGGCTGCAGGTCGGCTCAGCCGTAAGCGCAAAAACCGAATACTGGGCCAATATCAAGGATCCGGACGACTCACTGCTTTTTTCCTTCCTTTCCCCGGCCAGCAAGGTCTGCGACAATGACCTGAGCCAAGGCTGTGAGTCGAATACGGACTGCACCGGCGGCAATTGTATCGTTAACAAGCTTCTGTTTTCCATCGCCGAGCCACCCCCGTCGCCGTGCGACAATTGCACGTTTGAGGTGTGCGCCAACTGTGACGCCGGTCAGGGGAACACGGCCTGCGACAACACTCAACTCGACACAGATGGAGATGGTACGATCGACGCATGTGACGGTTGCTCCGCCGACGGGTCAAAAACCGAACCGGGAATTTGTGGATGCGGTACGTCGGATGAGGACACGGAACCGGGTGGGGAAGAGGATGGGGATGGCTTCGCGGATTTTTGTGAGGACAACTGTAGTCCGGTCATACTCTTGCACCGTTGCGACAATCCCGAAGTGAACTGTAATAACCCAGGCCAGGAGGATGGGGACAACGATCTGGTGGGTGACGCCTGCGACAATTGCCCTCTTCAGTTCAACGACGGTCAGGAGGACATCGACACCGACGGAATCGGCGATGCGTGCGATAACTGTCCAAACGTCGCCAATCAAGGGCAAGCGGACAGCGACAACGACACCGTGGGCGACGCCTGTGACGTGTGTCCGGGGTTTGACGATCTAGCCAATATCGATGGAGATCAGTTGGCAGACGGGTGCGATAACTGCCCCGAAATATTTAATGACGATCAGCGAGATTGTCAGGACAACAACGTGGGAGACGTATGTGACCTGGATTCCGCCTTCTTTGATCCTCAATACGGCCAAAGCTGTGACGTAAACGGCAATCTGCGGCCCGATGAGTGTGACACTCAGTGTGACTTTGCCAGTACCTGTCAGCCATTCGAACAAACAGGTGGTGACGACGCGTCTGTGATCGGGGCGAGTTTCAGGATTCTATGGATGGACCCGGACGGCCCCGCCGGTCCGACCACAACCATTACGGTGGTCGATGATGCGCAGACGACCTTCCGTCGCGGCACTCGGCACTATCACGGAGACCAGGATGATCTAAGCGCATCGGACGAGCCGTGCGCGCCGCCGCCGGGGTTTGCAGCGCCGACCCTTCTGGAAGGCAACGTCAACAATGAAGGGGGTGAGGTGCACATCGAAATCCTCTCGATGGCGTTGAGCGGAAACGGGGCGAGAGTACAGGCTGGGGTGACCTACTCCAGCGCGGTCGGTGCAGAACCGGCCGAGGCATTGTACCGACCCAGTCGCGGTGAGGCGCAGGGCCTATGCCTTGACTTCCCCGCCGACAGTTTCTTTGATCTGTTCCTGGAGCTTGAGGTTCCCTGCAACGGAGATGCAGACCCCTGCGAGGATCCAGCCACGACGATGAAGCTGTACAACAAGACGCCTATTGTTGTACGGGCTGTGTTGCCGAACTTTGGCTGGGGTTTCCAGTCTGCGGCTGCTACGTATTTCCTCGAGCCCAGCGCACCGGCGGTTCCCTTGGTGGATGAACAGGGGGTGCAGCGGGCGTACTTGCTCGGTGCTCGTCTGGGCCAGGCTGAGGAGCCCTTTGTAAGCTGCGACGTCGGTCCAGGAATCACCGACAGTATTACCTTCGTGGTCCAGGAGGAAAGCCAGGGGCTGTTGATCAGCCCGGCCACGGCGAATCATATTCTAGACGACTTCGACAACGATACAGGTCGGCGCCGGGTCACCGTCTACACGGCCTTCGGCAATCCCCCGTCAGGATTCCCGGCAACCTGGGTCAACACGAACGCACGCGCGCTGAAGCTCGTTGGAAACACAACCATCGGGGACAGCAGATTCAAGAGCGGGGACGTGATCAACAGCCTCTCTTTCGGCCATGACGGAAGCCTAAGCGTGGATAGCGGCGCTTCGCCGATTTTGTTGTTCTCGGTAGGAACCTGTACCGCGTTGGCTTGCTCCACGGGGAAGTCATGCACCGATTTGAACTTTGAAGCCCCCGAGTTGCCGATCGACCTGACGGAGGCCGCCGACCGAAGAGGAACGGCCGCGGACATTTACATGGCGGCAGGAATCGAATTCGGCCTTGACGCCGCTCTGGTATTGCCACCGTGCGATACGGAGCACCGTGGGAATTGCCTGATCGCTGACCAAACAGCCCTGGGACTCGGACCTTATCTCGACCCCGCGGTGGAAGGTAACCGCGGCAAGGATGACAACATCACCGCCCTGGAACTCTCCGCGTACGAGGGGGGCCTTGCATACCTGACGTTCATCACGGACGTCAAATCGATTCTTGACAATGCGGCCACGATTTACGTCTACAATGGGAACAATGGGAGCCCACCTTTTGACCCTGGCAACCTGGCGCTTTTTGTGGATGCGGCCGACCTGGGGCTTGATTCGACCGATGTGATCGACGCATTGGCTGTGTGGGATGTGTCCGGCGAGCGTAGCTGGAGCATCGGCGATGAGGTTCTCTTCTCGTTGGCGTCGGGATCGACGACGCTTGACGCAAACGGTTGGTCCGGGGCCGACATCTTCAAGAGGAAATTCGTGAACTCCGGTCCGCTTACCGCAAGTCACCGGGTCCGGACCGCTGACGATCTAGGGCTGCTGTCAACTGATGAGGTCGATGCGATCGACGTCGGTGTGACAATCGTTACGGCCAAGGAGGACTGCAACGGCAACGGGCAGTCGGATCAGTGCGAAATTGACCGTGGATTCACGGTGGTATGTCTCCCATGCGCCATTGCCGACGCCGTACAGGCAGATCCCAGTAATATCGGCAAGAGCCGGTTTGTTTCTTTTCAACCACCAACGACATCATCGGGCGATACCGCCATCCGAGTGCGGCTGGCCTCCTTGAACGTTCCGCCGGCGGACTACCCGACGCCTCCAACGGACTACTCGATATGGGAGCACGAGGATCCGGCCAATCCGCAAGGTCTTCCTGACCGATACCGTTGGCTCGGTCCGCCCAATGATTACTCAGAAAATACAGAGCCGCCGATGGACAACTTCATTGCGGCGTCTCTTCAGTGCAGCCCGCACTTTCGAGATTGGAGTCAAGCGGGCTTGGAACAGGACTTCGGAACGGACGCGGATACGAGTGTCGTTCATGTCTTCGGAGGAGAGCTTCTGCCCAATTCGCGCTACGGTCTGCAAGTCGTCGTCGCCGACTGCAATCCAGACAACCTGGGGTTGGAGAGCATCTACTCGAATGAGCTGATAGTGCGAACCGGGCATTGGGGCGACGTCTGGTCGCCGTTCGCCGCCGTGGAAAGCACTGAGGGGCAGCCGAACTTCACCGACATCGGCAAGGTTGTGGAAAAGTTCAAGGGCATTCCGTTCGACCCCGGCCCCCCGGAAGACGGAGCACCGATTACGGTTCGCGCCTTGCTGCGCAGCAACCTGCCGCCCGTGGACGACAAAATCAACTTTACGGATATTGGCAAAGTGGTTGACGCTTTCAAGTCCTTAGCGTATGACGAGTTCGGACCGTGCGCCTGTCCATCCGTCGTGACATGCGAGACGATGCCTTGCCCCACACAAGGCCCGTGCCCCAACGAAGGCTTGTGTGTCGGCGGCTTCTGCACCGATCCCTGTGGACGCTGCTCGGTGGAGCCTTAGAGCAAGCTCTCTTTTGCTGTAGCGGTCCAACGACGGTTTTTTCCGGGAGATTTCCCCGAAATGGCGAACCACAATAAATGAAAAGGCTGTAGAGCTTTTCCCATTGCCCCTTGGAGTACCAGTTATCAAGCGGAGAAACGCCTGGGCTACAAACCCCGCTCCACCTGAACGAAAGCCCTTGCCCCACAGTTCCAAGTATTTCAGGCGACACGATTGCGAGATGGCGAGTATTATGGCCCCTATGAAATGCACCCGCGCAGCACATATTGCAGCACACGGGCCGATTTGAGCACGTATTGAGTCCGGCGCGAGACCACGTAACACGTGGCAGGGCAAATGGTTACGATTTTGAGCGCCGGTAGCTCAGCGGATAGAGCATCGGATTTCTAATCCGATGGTCGCGGGTTCGACTCCCGCCCGGCGTATTCGCAACCCCCAGGTGGCGATGTCGAAAACGCGGTTTGAAGCGAATCGAGCATGCTCATTGGGTGGCCTTTGCCCCCTTTTGCCTTCCACTTTGCGTCTACTTGTATCTCGTCAGGAGCCGCAACGTCCAGCGCCCCTGCCCTCTCGGGCACGCTTCCGCCGGAAATCGAATCGAAGGTGCGGACTGGCGATGGCGTCACCGAAGCCACAGTCGAGGTCGTCTGGAACCCGCCCTGGACACTCGAGCGCATGCCCCAAGCCGCCAAGCTGCAGCTCAACATGCTGTAATCAACCACCCGCAAAGCGGGTGGTTGATTACACTGTATCTCTCGCCAGCGACGACATCGCAGTTTGTACAACAGTTCGCGCATCCCGTTCGAGCAACTCGTAATGTTGATCGTTATCC
>JADFMZ010000206.1 GCA_022563615.1 Planctomycetota bacterium | reverse complement strand
TTATTCTCATTTTCACTGTATATATATGCACAGTCGGGTAATAAGTTGTTTGCGATGATTACACCAATTGGAGGTATTTTTCTTTTAATTGGCTGGGCTTTAATAATTTTTAAAGGAATCAGAATGAGAGGAACTAATTAAAGTTTTTTGAGGGCCAATACACACAGAATAAGATAAGTAATGTTGTTATTAATTTATTTAACCGCTCTCAGTTTAAAATAAACTTCTTCGGGGGAGAAAATTCCCGCAAAAAATCTTTCATAAATAACCGGTTCAATGTTAACGATAAAATCCATCCATTTTAATGCAGCAAAATGTGATGTTATAAACTTCTTTTCAATAACTTCAAACTGTGCTTTGCCCTTATAATTTGTTCTGTGATCCGATTTCCATTTTTCATAAAACTTTAACTTACGGTTTCCTATGTACTCATAGTTATCAAAGGTGCGGATGGAAAAAGGAATTTTATGGTCCGGCTCGCCAAAGTACTTTGTGTTGAGGAAAAAAGGAGCATAAACAATAAGCAATCCGTTGGGCTTAAGTATTCTGTAAATCTCTGAAATATAATTATGAAAATTATTTAAATGCTCTAAAATTTGTGAAGCAAAAACTTCATTAAAAGTATTAGATTGGAGTATAGACCATTCAGCAGATATTGCCGATGGTATGGCTATTACAGGAGCAGTATTAACAGTGGTAGCAGGAGCAGTAGCAGCAACAGGTATTGGCCTGGCCGCGGAGGAAAAACGCACGGCCCGCGAGTTCACAATGCGCCAGCAACTCCGCGTTGAAATGCGCCAGTTTACTGCTGCAAACCTGGCCTACAATAAGGTTAAAAACCTGCTGGATGGTAATGACCAGATAGGCTCATTGTCGGCGCTGACGGCGTTTGTGCAGGCGATGGACATGGAATCCCTGCCGCCGGATTCGGTGATCTGTGTGAGCTGGCCCGAATCGCCGGTTGTTCTCTACGCCAAGACCGTGCTGACCGGGCGGACGGATATCCACGTCATCGCCGCCCGTCGTGAAAAATGGCTGGACCTGCTCTGGCCTTTCAAGGATCGACCCATCTTTGCCGCAACAACAATCTCATCGTTGAGGGGTTACACGATAACGCCCTTCCGCAATCTATGGCGTTTGGATCCCATCCTGCCGGGTCCGCACCAAGGCAGAATGGGGATAGATTGATCTTGGCCGACGGGCATTTATAATCGCGCCGCAAGGACGGCCGGACATCATGTATCGGCCTGGACCGGCGCGGTCGCCAGGCTGTCGTCGTTCGCCAGGAGGTTTTCGTGGCACAGCAGCAACCTGAACCGGCTCGCGCCGGAGAGAAATATTACTTCCTGATTCGTCGGCTGCACTCGCTTTCGGGACTGGTTCCGGTGGGCGTGTTCCTGGTGGTGCATCTGCTGGCCAACGCCACGGTGCTAGCGCCCGGCCCCGCCGGTGCGGAATATCAGAAGTCGATCGAGCGCATCCACGCTCTGGGTCCGCTTCTGGTGCCGCTCGAGATCGTCGGCATCTTCATTCCACTGCTGTTTCACTCGCTGTTGGGTTTTGCCATCTGGTTTGAAGCGGTCCCCAACGCGATGCAGTATCGGCACGGCCCCAACATCCGTTATACGTTGCAGAGGATAACCGGTGGGATCGCGTTCCTGTTTATCCTTTACCATGTATGGGAAATGCATTGGATGGGAGCGCCATTGGGCGGCGGCAAGTTCGCCCTGCATGATTCGGACGGTGGGCCGGCGGCGGCCGTCACTACCGCCCGGGCGATCCAGGCCTCGGTCTGGATCGCTCCGATATATGCCCTCGGAATTGTGGCGACCGTGTACCATCTGGCCAACGGGATCTGGTCCTCGCTGATTACCTGGGGCATCACGATCCGCCCGCGCACGCAACAGGTATCGGGATATGTTTGTGCGGTGTTCGGCATCGTGCTCTCGCTGGTTGGGCTGGGAGCATTGAGAGGTTTCAAAACCTTCGATCTGACAAGCGACGGCGTGGAGGCGACCGGACACACGACGGCGGAAGCACCCGGGCCTTGATGTCGCGCTGCGTCCATGGTGTGACGGTGATTCCGACCCGAGCCGCAGGTTTCAACCTGCGCGAACCGGCGAAGGTAGCTGCCGGTCACAGGAGACCATGATATCGCGCAGGCTGAAGCCTGCGGCTCAGTATTGTTAGATGCTCTAGAAGAGTAATGGTCCGCAACATGATCCAAGGTGGCGAAATCAGTCATGGCTAAGCAACACGTAGTCGTGGTGGGCGGCGGGCTGGCCGGCCTGGCGGTCACCATGAAGCTGGCGGAGGCGGGCAACCACGTCTTTCTCATCAGCATGGTGCCGGTTAAGCGGTCGCACAGCGTGTGCGCCCAGGGCGGGATCAACTCCGTAAACCCGCTAACCCGGCAACAGGGCGATTCGGAATGGCTCCACATGGACGACACGGTGTATGGCGGGGATTTCCTGCAGCATCAGCCACCGGTCAAGGAGATGTGCGACTGGGGACCGCGAGTGATCGATCTCCTGGATCGTCTGGGGGTTCCGTTCAACCGCACGCCCGAGGGCTTTCGCGACCAGCGGCGATTCGGCGGGACGATGTTCAAGCGGACCGCCTTTGCCGGCGCCACCACCGGGCAGCAAATGCTCTATGCACTGGACGAGCAGGTCCGGCGCTGGGAGGCCCGGAACCTCGTCGAAAAATATGAATACTGGGAGTTTCTCGGCCCGATCCTCGATACGAAAGGCCACTGCCGAGGCGTGGTGGCGCAGGATATGTTCAGCATGGAGATTCGCCCCTTTGCGGCGGACGCGGTGGTTCTGGCCACCGGCGGCTGCGGGTCGGTCTTTGGCCGCAGCACGATGTCGATGATCTGCACGGGCGGGGCGGCCGGGCGGGCGTATGAAGCCGGCGCCGATTACGCCAACGGCGAGTTTGTCCAGGTCCACCCGACGGCGATTCCCGGCACGGACAAACTACGCCTGATGAGCGAAAGCGCCCGGGGCGAAGGCGGGCGGATTTGGGTGCCGCGAAAGCCGCAAGACGATCGTGATCCAAACTCCATACCGGCGTCCGAGCGTTTCTACTTTCTCGAAGAACGCTATCCCAAATATGGCAATCTCGTGCCGCGCGACATCGCCACGCGGGAAATCTTTGATGTCTGCGTCAACCTCGACCTGAGCGTGGAACCGGGCCGTCTGTGTGTCTATCTGGACGTTACCGAGCTGAGTGCCGAGTCGCTCAAGAAGCTCGATGGGATTCTGGAAATCTACGAAAAGTTTCAAGGGGTCGATCCGCGCAAGACGCCGATGAAAATCTTCCCGGCTGTTCACTATTCCATGGGTGGGTTATGGGTGGATTACGAGCGTAACGACGCGACGGGCGGGTTGGTGATCGGATCTCCTCGCAATCAGCAGACCAAGGTGCCCGGCCTGTTCGTCATCGGCGAAGCCGACTATCAGTACCACGGCGCGAATCGTCTCGGGGCCAATTCGTTGCTTAGCTGTATCTTCTCCGGTCTGATCGTCGCGCCGACGATCGTCAACCGGCTTAAGTCCCTGCCGCAGGGCAGCGCCGCAGATCAACCCGTGTCGCTGTTCGACGATTCCGTCAAACCGCACCAGGAGTGGATGAACCGGCTCATTCACCATGAAGGCACGGAAAACCCCTACAAGCTGCACCAGGAGCTGGGCGATTGGATGACACGCAACGTTACCGTCGTTCGCAACAACAAGGATCTTCGATCGACGCTCGAAAAGATCGCCGAGATTTCGGAGCGATACGGGAACGTGGCCCTTTCCGACAAATCGAATTGGACCAACCAAAATCTCAGCTTCACCCGGGCGCTGGGCGATATGATCCGTCTGGCTGGTGTGATCACCGAAGGGGCGTTGTTGCGTGACGAATGTCGGGGGGCGCATTTCAAGCCCGAGTTCGCGATTCCCTCTCCTGACGCCGAGGAGCCAGCCGCGCTTCGTGAGCAGGCCGGCGTTTGGTGCAAGGCCTTCAAGGCCAAGGGCGACCGTTGGCTGAAGACGACGGTGGCCCGACATACGCCGGATGGCCCCGAATTCCATTATGAGGAGGTCGATACCAGCCTGATCCCGCCGCGACCTCGGACGTATGGACTCAAAGGCGCGGAAGTCATCGAGCAGGTTTGGAGCAAGATGGGCGTCGGGCAGGAAGGCCCCGCCGAACGCAAAGTTGCTGTTGGCGGCGCACCAAAATAACACGTTGCCCGAGGCTTCATCAGGCCGCCGGGAACAAACGCCGCCGAGAAAAACCTACGGAGTGCAACCCGTAGGCTCGATAATATCCTTAGGCGGTGCGCATTGGAGGATCCGTTTCGGTGAAGTTCAAAGTCAAAATCCTGCGGCAGGACACGCCGCATGACGGTTCATACTGGCAGACCTTCGAGATGCCCTATGAAGACGGTATGAATCTGACCACCGTCTTGCAGCGCATCGCCGCCGACCCGATCACCGTCGATCGTCAGCCGACCGCGCCGGTCGCCTACGACGCCAGTTGCCTCGAAGAGGTGTGCGGCGCCTGCACGATGGTGATCAACGGCCGCGTTCGCCAGGCCTGCTCCGCGCTGGTCGATCGACTGCTTGCCGAACAGCCCAGCCTCATCGAAATGAGACCGATGACCAAGTTCCCGGTGATTCGCGATCTGATCGTCGATCGCAGCTCGATGTTCGAGGTGCTCAAGAGAGTCAAGGCTTGGGTTCACGTGGACGGCTATCACGATCTGGGCCCGGGCGCGAGGATTCCGCCGAAGCAGCAGGACGAAGCCTATCCACTATCGCGCTGCATGACGTGCGGCTGCTGCGTCGAAGCCTGCCCGCAATTCAACGACCGTTCCTCCTTCATTGGACCGGCGGCGATATCCCAGGTGATGCTGTTCAATGCCCACCCGACCGGCCGGGTCGACGCCGATGCCCGGTTCGAGGTGCTCAGTGGATCAGGCGGCATCGCTGCGTGCGGCAACAGCCAGAACTGTGTCAAAGTCTGCCCCAAGGATATCCCTCTTACCGATTCGATCGCCAAGGCCGGCCGGGACACCACCTTATACCAGCTACGCAAGTGGTTCGGATCCTAAGCCTCAGGCCAAGCGGCGCCCGTGCGAGAGCCGCCGGTGTCATCACGCCCGATCGCAGACACAGGCTTCAAGGATCAGGGCTGCGAGGATCTTTTCTTACCCCCTCCGTTCTTCTGGGCTTAGCGCTGTTCGGGATGCCGGGTTGCAGCTTCGCGCAAAGACGGCACGATTCGGCACAGCACGGGCCGGTCGTCTTCCCCGGAGCCGCGCAGCGCTTTGATCCCGCTGACCCGCAGGAGCGCCTGGCCGCCGCCGATCCGCTTGGCTTCTTGAAACGATGTCGGCGCCATTACCAGGAGCACATCTCGGATTATCGCTGCCGTTTCATCCGGCAAGAGCGACTCCACGGCATCCTGACGGCCAAGGAGGAGATGGACATCCGGTTCCGCGAGAACCCGTTCAGCGTGGATGTGCGCTGGACTCGCAACGCCAAACTGGCTAAGCGGGTGAATTACGTGGCTGGGCGATGGGCCAAGAACGGGCGCGAGTTTGCCCGGATCGAACCGGCCGGCCTGCTCGGGCTGTTGTTCCCGCGCGGCGTGAAGCGCGACATCCATGCCCCGGATGTACGGGCCGCAGCCCGTTCCACGATTGACCGGTTCGGGTTCAAGAACTCGTTGGATGAGATCATCACAAACTGCGAGAGCGCCCAAGGCCACCCTGACTTCGCCCTGCGTTTCATCGGGTCCGGCGCGATCGACGACCGGCCCTGCCTGATCTTTGAACAATGGCTGCCCCGGGACGGACCCCAAGGGCCGTACCCCAGCCGCCTGCTGGTCATTCATATCGACCGCGAGTGGCTGGTCCCGACCGGGTGGTTTGCCTACGACGACGCCCGGAAGCTTCTGGGAAGCTATGTCAGCATCGACGTCGAGTTCAACGTCGGCCTGACGGATGAGGATTTTTGACGTCCATGCCGACGGCGCAGCACATAGACATTTTCCAATGCGCTCTATTCAACGGAGCAGCGGGCTTAGAGCGTGTATAAAAACGGTGGAGAAGTGCAGCGGGTGCCCCACCTTCTCTGAAGGTGGGGGCTGGATGATACGATAAGGCCCGACGG
>JADFMZ010000205.1 GCA_022563615.1 Planctomycetota bacterium | reverse complement strand
TTCCCACGCCGCGACCGAACTCCGATAGGGCTCGGGGCTGTTCGGACGCCGGCGCGGAAGTGCCTGCCTTCCGTCGAGTTCACCACGGGATGGCTTCTGCAGAGCGAAGGCAATGGGAGAGTTTCCCGTTTCTTGTGGGTCGCCACGCCGTGACCATGTGCGTCGCATCGCAGATTTTCGTGGTGTTAGCCCTGGCGGGCGCCCCACCGGAAACTCCTGTCCAAGTCCGCGCGTCGGAACCTCCCAAGCCTGATCTGCACGATGTTTCGACCCCTCTGCGCAACGCGCGGGTGTTGATTGCATCCGGCGTCACGCGCCTGCGCGTGCGTGCGGAGTCCGCGCTGACCGTCCGTGACCACGACCGCAAAGCGCTAGGCCGTTTTGAGAGCCCCGATTGGACCGTCGTGGCGCCGGCCGACTCGGGAGAAGTTCGGCTCGGCGGGCACTCCTGGCTGACACCTTCTTTGTGGATCGAACCTGTCGAGCATGGTCCGCTTACCGTGTCGGTCGAACAGGATGGGGAGTGGCTCGACGGGGTTCCCTATCCCGGAGCATTGCGCGTCGTCATCCGTGAGGATGGTTGGCTCGATGGCATCAATCATGTGGACGTCGAGCGCTACGTGGCATGTGTTACGGGGGTCGAAGTCTGGCCTACGTTTGACGTCGAGGCCTACCGCGCCCAGGCGATCGTCGCGCGCACCTACGTTCTGTATCAAATGATGCGTCGCCAGGGGGCCGCTTTTGACGTGTCGGCGACTCAGGGGTCTCAGGTGTATCGAGGGATCCGCGAGAACGGTTCGGCCCGTCGTGCGGCTACGGCGGTCCGCCATACGCAGGGGCTGGTTCTCACGTGGATGGACGACGGCCGGGATCGTTTGTTTTGCACCTATTACAGCGCCACCTGTGGCGGCAGGTCTCAATCTGCGGCGATCTTCGGCTCCGAAGGCGACATCGAGCCGCTGGCTGGCGGCGTGTCCTGCGACTATTGCAAAATCGCCCCCGGTTCATCCTATCGGTGGGGGCCTGTTCACCTGAGCAAGGATCGGATTCGGTCCAAGCTTGTGGGGCGAGATCCAGAACTGAAGTCACTCGGGCACATCCGGCGGATTGAAGTGAGCAAGCGAACGCCGACCGGCCGACCCGTCACCCTCCGCATTCTGGGCTCCCGTGGCGATCCCTACGAAATGCTGGCGGAACGCTTTCGTTTGATCGTGGCCCCCAACGAGGTTCGCAGTACGGATTTCCAGTTGCGGGACGCCGGGGATGAGGTCGTTTTCGAGCATGGGCGGGGCTTCGGCCACGGATTGGGATTGTGCCAATGGGGAATGCAGGGCCAGGCGCTCCAAGGCCGGCGCGCCAGCGAAATCCTGCGCTACTACTATCCAGGCTCCAGATTGACGCGCGCCTATTAGTGAGCCTGGATCAGTCCTTCCCGCGACGGATGCGCGGGTTCTTACCCGGCGTACCGATAAGACCGTACGAGGGGGTGAAGTCGTGTGGCGGGCGCTGGGACGCCGGCTGCGTAGACCCAAGGCCGGTACGATGGCGCAACTAAACCTTTGGAAAACTGCAAAACGGGACGCATCAAAAGTGGAAAACATGAAACGGTCGGGACGAATTCATCTCAAGGTGCTTTTCATTCTTGTCGGGTTGGTCGGTGTGCTCGGCGCGGGCGTCGTGGTCGTGCACTATGTGCAAAAGTCTCGCATTGCCGCACGTGCTCTGACCGAGGGACAAGCAGCCTTCGAGGCGCAGCGTTGGACCGAAGCGGCCAGGCACCTCAAGACCTATTTGTCCAAATATCCCGATGATGTGGAGGTGCTGCAACAGTATGCCGACGCCCATCTGGCGGTCCGACCGGTTCAGGCCAAGAATATCGCCGCCGCCATAGCAGCCTGTCGCCGCCTTCTGCGACATCGATCGGGCGACGCTGATCTTTCCCATCAACTCGCAAGATTGTACAGCACGGTGGGGGACCATGTGGAAGCCGCCTACATTTGCCGTCAACGCCTGGAAGCTGAGCCTGACGACCCGAAGGCCATGCTCTGGCTCGGTCGGGCGCTTAGCGCTCAACACAAGCGGGACGAGGCTGTGGAAGTACTTACTGCGTTGGTCGAGCAACACCCCGATCAGGTCAGAGCCTACGCTTTGTTGAGCATGATGGCCGCCCAGGGCACATCCTCCAATCGTATCGTCGAAGCGAAGGAATGGATGGATCGAGCGGTCAAAGCCAACCCGAACTCGGCTGAGGCCCTCGCGGGCCGGGCCAGATTGTCTCGGGTTCTCTCCCAAGACGAGCCGTCGGCCCGGAGGGATCTAGAGGCCGCTGATGACCTCGAACCAGACCATCCCAGCGTGCTGCTTGTGTTGGCCGAAGAATGGACGGCCTGGGGCCGGTACGACCGCGCCGCGAACGAGCTGGCCCTGCTCGAACGGATCGACCCGACGAAGCTCGACACGGACGAGATTGAGTGGGACGACGTGACGGCGGCGCGGTTCCACGCCGCCGCCGCGCTGGCGCTGCGTGATCCGACTCATAGGAGTCGAGGGCAATTGGCTGACGAAGCGCTGGCGGCCTTGTCCGACCATCGGCGCATGGCGTTCTTATCCGTGTCGGCGAAGTTGTATCTGGCCGACGATCGGATCGCCGACGCCGAACAATCGCTCGCGCAGTACGGCGAGGCGCTCCGCAGCCGGGGACGCGATGAATCGGATGACCCGGACTACGTTCTGCTTTCCGCGCAGCTAGCCAGTGCCAATGGCAGGCACTACGAAACGATCCAGTTGCTTCGCGCCCGGGACAGTCGGGACCGGCGGCCCGAAGCCGCCATGCTGCTGGCTCAGGCGTTGGTTGCGACGGGGCAAAGCGGTCGTGCCCGCGAAACGCTTCTGAAATACGTCGAGCTCGCCCCCCGCGAGTACCTGGTGGTGTTCGAGCTGGCCCGGCTGCTTCGACACCACGACTGGCGTGGCGTGCTGACTCATGCCGCCAACGCATTCCAGCTTCGTCCGACTTTGGCCGCCGGAATGCTTCTGTTCGAGGCGAAGCTGGCGTTGGCGAAAGACGACCCGGGTCGGGCTGACATCGAAGCCTCGATTCTTTCAGACCTGACCGCCAAGCGGAAACAGTTCCCTGAGAATGTGCAAATCCGGGGGCTCATGGCTGGCATCCTGGCGAACCGGGGAAGCACCGATGAAGCCTTGGCGGAGCTTCAACAGGCCATCCGAGAGTGCGACAACCCGCTGCCGGCCGAAATGCAGCGGGTGGATCTGTTGGCCCGAACCGGTCGGATGGCTGAGGCGCTGAGCGCTTGCCGCAGCGCCGTAGAGGCTCACGGCGACCTGGCCCACCCGAGGATTCGACTTGCGGATCTCTTTCGGAGCGAGGAGCGCTTTGACGACGAGCGTGAGACGCTCCAGCGAGCGACGGATCAACTGGCTGGAGCCGAGCAGTCGCAGGCCCAACAGGCCTTGATCCGGTTTTTTCTGGCCCACGACGACCGGGAAACAGCCGTAGCCCTGGCTGGGAAAGTCGCTGCCGACCTTCCGGGCAATGTGGATGTCCGCCTTCTGCTTCTTGCCATTTCGGAGTTTCGCCGGGACGAGGTTGCGGCGCAGCGGGTCATCGATGAGGTTCGAGCGATCGAAGGAGATGCGGGCATTCGTTGGAAGTACCCTCAGGCTCGTCAGTGGCTTGAATTCGGGCATTGGCGGGCGCGGGAACGGGAAATCATCGATCTGCTCGAAGAATGCGTGCGGGAAGAGCCGGGCTGGGAGGAACCCGCCCTTGCGCTGGGTGCATTGCAGGAGCGACTGGGCCAGTTGCGCCAGGCTGAGCAGACCTACCGCCTGGCGCTGACCCACAAACCTGACGGGCTTAACCTGGCGGATCGGCTGGTCGGATTGCTCAAGCGCCAGCAACGATACCTGGAAGCCGAGAAAGTCATCGATGCCGCGCCTCAATCTCCTTCCGTTTTTCGTCGCCATCGGATCGACCTGGCGCTGGGACGCGGCGACCACGATCAAGCCATTCGAGAACTGGAAGAACATCTGGCCGTCGAACCGCAGGATGCGGCGGCGGGCGTTCGCCTGGCCCGGCTGGTGTACGCGGTTCGCAAGGATCGCAAACTGGCATGGCGCATTCTGGATAAGGCGGCTGCCGAGGCGCCCGACTCGGCGGAGGTCGTGGCGGCCCGTGTGGCCATCCTCCACGACGAGGGCGAAATCGAACAGGCCAGAAAGATTCTGGATGAGGCGGTTGGTCAATGGGAAAGTTTTTCGGCCTATTGGCTTCGGGCGAAGTTCCTTGTGCTCATCGGGCAACAGGACGAGGCTGAGCGCGACTTTGTCCGCCTAACGACCTTGGACGCCGGCGTTCCTGCGGCGTTCGGCCTGCTTGGCGAGTTCTATCAAAATCAGGGGCGCCCAGCCGACGCCAGGGCCGCCTGGGAAGCGGGCCTCGAACGGAATCCTGACCACGTGGCGCTTCAACGCATGCTTCTTGGGGCCCTGGTGGTCGACGAGGATCCACAGCTGCGGGCGCGGGGTTTGGCTATGCTGAGGAGCCTGAGAGATCGGCTCGGCGACGATCCGGAATTGATGCGCATCGAGGCGTCGATGCTTCTTGACGAGCGCACGGTTGCCTCTCGACGGCAAGGCGTGGAAATGCTCGAACAGGCTGTGCAACGGAACCCCACCGACGTGGCCGCCCACCTCCAGTTGATCGAGTTGGCCATGGGTCGCCGGGATTTTGATCGGGCGCAATCGCTCGTATCTCAAGCGTTGGCCACCAATCCGCAGCGCACCGAGCTGCGCGCTTCCCGAATTGCCGTCGAGCTGAAGCTGGGCAACTCCGCCGCTGCGCGCGAACTCGCGCGCACGCAGCTCGAGCGGCACCCGCGCGACGTCCAGGTTCGCAACCGGCTTGCCGAATGGTTCCATCGCGCCGGCGATCTGGAATTCGCACAAACTATCAACGATGACGCCCTCCATCTTTCTTCCGAAGACGAACTTGCCAACGTGATCCGTGCCGCCATCCTGACTTCGCTGGGTCGCCCCGATGAGGCGCGCGAGCACTTGCAACGCTATGTAGAGACGCCGACCGGTACGGATAGCGTCATGGCGCTTGTCTCCTTGAGCGCTCGACACACGACGGAGGGGGACTTTGAGGAGGCCGACCGGTACCTGACCCGTGCGGCTCAACTCGCGCCGTCGAACGACCGTGTCGAGATTGGGCGGTTGCGGTGGCTGGCTGCCCAGGAGCGGTTCGACCAGATCCTTGCCCGGCTTTCCAAAGCGCGAGCGGAAGGTGGTGGGCCGGTTTCGGTGTTGCTGGCCGGCGCGTTGATATTGGCGTCGTCCGAGCGAGAACGAGACTGGCCTGAGGCGCGAAATCTATTCGAGCAGGTTTGCAAGCGGGACGCGCTGAACGTCGCCGGCTATCGCGGCCTCGCCGCCATCGCACACCGATTGGGCGATGTGGATCGGGCGATTGAGGCTATGCGGAAACTGCTGGAGTTGCAGCCCCAAGACGCTGAAGCCCTGAACAACGTGGCCTGGATGCTGGCGTTCGACCACGGAGATGCGGGCCTTCGAGAAGCTGAGGTGTTCGCCAATCGCGGCGTGGCGCGAGACCCGAACCATGTTCACTTGCTGGACACGCGCGGAGTGATTTTTTCCAAGCTGGGCCGGCTGGAGCAGGCCCGGCAGGATTTCGAGAAATGCATACGCCTTGCCCGGGACAAGCCGGCGACCCGAGCCCGGGCCTGGCTTCACCTCGCCCAGGCCCTCCACAAAGACGGCCGCCAAACCGATCGGGTGCGGTCGTGCCTACAGGAAGCGCAAGATATCGATCGGCAAAGCACCGTCCTGAGCGACCGGGACCGCACGGAATTGGTTAGCCTGCTTCAATCTCTGTGAGAGCGCATTTGAGAAAACGGGGGCCACGGGTCCAAGGCCGTCGGGTGCGTGACAGAATCGGCGGGCAAGTGTTATCCGTCGCATGTCTGAACCGCGGGTGCATCGAACAGCCCCCCCAGCCCCAAAGGGGCGTTGTAGACCAGCCCAGGGCAACGCCCTGGGACTGATTCAGTGCGGGACACTGCGAGCCCTGAAAGGGCGGAATACGCCTATGCCGCCCTTTCAGGGCTTGCCTTCGCCTCGCCCACCAAACCCCAGGGCG
>JADFMZ010000204.1 GCA_022563615.1 Planctomycetota bacterium | reverse complement strand
CACAGCGTCTCGTTCCCGTTCATCTCGGGTGGTGATGCGCAGGCGAAACGGCTCCTTGTCGAACCGTTGGGTCATCACGTCAGTCGACGCCGCCGCAAACGTCGCCCCTTCTATGGCGGGCTCAGCCACGGGCCGGGCGGCAGCGCGACGTTTCCTAATCTTCTTGCTTCGTACAGCTTCGGGGCGATCCATCTCGATCGGGGATGGCTCCAGAGGCTGCTTCGTGCGGGCCAGCGCCAGAACATCTTTCCGTACGACCGCGTCCTGACGCCACCGATCGGAAGCGATCCAAACACCGCCGCCGATCGTCAGGGCCAGCATGGCCGCCAGGGAGAGCCGCCTCAAACGCGGTGCCCCTCGGGCCATGGATCGAGGCGTCGATGATGGCAAGTCCCCAAGCAGTTCGCCACGCTCCAAATGGAGTTGAATCTGCTCGTGGATGGAGCTTGGGGCCGCGTGTCTGGGTAGCGATGACACGGCGGCCACCGTTTGGCGAAGCTCCTCCAGCAGGCGACGAGCCGTTTCGTCCTCGCGAAGAGTCCGTTCGACCAGCCGCGTCTGTTGTTCGTCAAGCTCGCCGTCGAGATACGCCGACAGCCACTCGCCCAGTTGTTCTCGACTCAGATTCGACATCGCCCTATTGCTTATGCTTTGCCTGGTCAGGTCGACGCGACGTAGAAACCGCCTCTCGCAACGTCATCCGCGCCCGATGCAGGCGCGACTTCACCGTTCCCGGGGGAATGTCCAGGATCAACCCGATTTCGCGGTAATCAAATCCCTCTAGGTCACGCAACACCACTACTGCCCGATTTTCTTCATCCAGGCGTTGCAAGGCTTGAACGACCCGGCCTTGCCATTCCGCGTCGCTCGCTTGGCGCTCCGGCTCATCACCCTCGACGCCGCCCATCCGTCGGGCCAATGTTTCGGCTTGACGACCGCGTTCGAAAAAGTCTGAGTCCAGCGACGCGACCCGATGCCTGGTCATGCGACGCCGATGGGATAGCGCCACGTTCACCGCGACTCGAAACAGCCAGGTGTAAAAGCCGCTCTGCTGCCTGAAACTCTGGATACCTTCAAAGGCCTTGAGGAATGCCTCCTGGGTCAGATCCCTGGCATCCTCCAGGTGCCCGCAGAGCCGCCAACAGGTGTTGAAAACTCGATCCTGGTATTTTCGGACCAGCGTCCCGAACGCCTCAACCTCACCAGCCTTGACGCATTCGACCAGCGCCGCGTCCTGGTCGGAACCGGCGATCGCGCGCTCATGCGTACCCCGCTTACCCATATCAGTTAGACGCCGCGCCACCCGGAGTGTTCCCATCCTCATGGAATTGTTTATCGGTCGCGGCGCCGGACAATCTCCGACCCGTATCATCATGGGCGAGACAAGTCATGCCTCAATGACCTGCCGTGGAGAAACGGGCGATCCGTATTTCAGTTTTGTAGGGTGGGCCGTGCCCACCTTCCTCTTGAATTCCCGCAACCATTTGGTGGGCATGGCCCACCCTACTCCTGCTGGCACCATATGCCGTAGGCTTTGGCAGGGGTAGGGCAAAGATGATCTTTGCCTCTTACCCCGGCTATCCGTGAGGCTCCGGGGGGGGCGCACAGGGTAGCGCAAAGATGATCTTCGCGTTTGCCTTGCACTGCCCAGTGGCTCGACAGGAGCCTTGCCCTCCTCGCGGGCACGAGTCGTCAATGGCCTGCCGATTTGCCTCTGACCCAACTCGCCCCAACCCGACCCTTGACAGAGGTTTGCAGAATCCTATTATCCGAATATGCGGATTGTACAACCGCCGTGATTGTGCAGGAGCAAAATACTTGCCACCTTCGACCACAAAGCCTGAAACGGTCTTCAAGGCCCTGGCTGACGCGACCCGGCACCGAGTCCTCGCCCTCTTGAGCCGTCACGAATTGAGCGTGACCGAATTGGTCGAGATTCTCCGCCAGCCGCAATCCACCGTATCGCGTCACTTAAGGGTTCTTCGTGATGCCGGACTGATCCTGGACCGCCGGGACGGCAACACGGTTCTGTACAGCGTGGCGTCTTATCGTTCCGATGTTGATGCGCCAGGAGGTGTGAATGGATCTCTGACCGGGCGAGCACTGGCCTGGGTCGCCGAGGAGCCCCTGATTCCGCCGATGGCCGCCCGGCTTGAGGAAGTCATGGGCCGGCGACGCGAGATGAGTCATCGGTTTTTCCATCGGGTGGGACATCACTGGGACGCCCTTCGAGAGGAGAGCTTTGGAACCCACTTTCACCTGGAGGCGTTTCTCGCACTGCTTCCCCCGGAATGGGTCGTTGCGGATATTGGGACCGGTACGGGCTACCTGTTGCCGACGCTGGCCCGGCATTTCGATCGGGTGATCGGCGTCGAGCCGGTGGAGCGCATGCTCGAAGCGGCGCGGCGCCGCACCGAGTATTATGGGCTGAACAATGTGAGCCTCGAATGCGGCGACCTCGGGCAGTTGCCGATCAATGAAACAGCCGTCGATCTGGCCATCGCCCTGCTGGTGCTTCATCATGTTCCCACGCCGGACGAGGCGTTGAAGGAACTTTTCCGCGTGCTGCGGCACGATGGATGCGTACTGATCGTCGAGCAAACCGCGCATCAGAGCGAGTCGTTCCGCGAACGAATGCAGGACCGGTGGTGGGGTTTTGAGCCGCCGCGATTGTGCTCCCTGCTTGAATCGGTGGGATTTTCCCGTGTGCGATCGCGTCCGTTGCTCCATGTGGATCGAGCAGCCGACGCACCCGAATTGTTCGTAGTGACCGGCCGCAAAACTTCGAAGAAGGAGCAACCTCAGTAAGGCACTCTAAACAAACTGAGCCGCAGGCATTTTGAAAAGGCCTGCGCGATCGTCGAAGCGTCGTGGGCGCTTCGAAACACCTTTGGTCAGGCGATCTTAGACGCATCGGGATTAGATCGATCGCGGAACACTTCTAATTCCGACGAACCTCAAAGCGTTGCACAACTCATGACGACAACCACGAACTAATCCAGATGCGTATTAGACACTCGAACAATACATTGTTGTGCACCGTCGAAGCAGCGGGAATATCGCGCAGGCTAAAGCCTGCGGCTCGGTTCTATAAGACGCTTTGCGAGCGAATGTAATCTTTGAATCTCTTAACCTTTTGATCTGTTAACCTATTACCGGAATGGAAACCTAGCTTCTGCAGGAGGAAACGATGACGATCGCAATACAAGACTTCAAGGTGGCCGACCTGAATCTGGCTGAACTCGGACGCAAGGAGATTGTTCTGGCAGAGCATGAAATGCCCGGCCTGATGGCGCTGCGCCGAGAATACGCTTCCAAGAAGCCGCTTGCCGGATCGCGAATCATGGGTTCGCTGCACATGACGATTCAGACGGCTGTGTTGATCGAGACCCTGGTGGATCTCGGCGCCGACGTTCGTTGGTGCAGTTGCAACATCTTCAGCACGCAGGATCACGCCGCCGCCGCCATCGCCACAACGGACGTTCCCGTCTTCGCCTGGAAGGGTGAAAGCCTCGAAGAGTACTGGTGGTGCACCGATCAGGCCATGCGGTTTCCCGAGCAGGGTATGAACCTGATCGTCGACGACGGCGGCGATGCAACTATGCTGATTCACCTGGGCCGCGAAGCGGAAGAAGCCTTTGCCCGCAACGGCGCCATGCCCGATCCCGACTCAGCCGAACATGAGGAGATGGCCGTCATCCTCAAGCTGATCGCCGATGGATTGCAGGCCGATCCGCAGCGATGGCACCAAATCGCCGAGGGAATCATCGGGGTCAGCGAGGAAACGACCACGGGCGTCATGAGGCTCCATGAGCGAGCCCAATCCGGCACGCTGCTGTTTCCCGCCATCAACGTCAACGACAGCGTGACCAAGAGCAAGTTCGACAACCTCTACGGCTGTCGGCACTCCCTGGTGGACGGCATCATGCGGGCGACGGACGTCATGCTGGCCGGCAAGGTCGCCCTGGTGTGCGGGTACGGCGACGTCGGCAAAGGATGCGCCCAGAGCCTTCGCGGGCAGGGCTGTCGAGTGATGGTGACCGAGATCGACCCCATCTGCGCGCTGCAAGCCTGCATGGAAGGGTATGAGGTTACAACGTTGGACGATGCGGTGGAGCGCGCGGACGTGTTCGTGACCGCGACCGGCAACCTCGGAGTCATTCTAGGCGAGCACATGGCCAGGATGAAGAACCAGGCCATCGTTTGCAACATCGGGCACTTCGACAGCGAGGTGGACATCGCCGGGCTGAGGAAGATCCCCGGCGTCAAGAAAGAGAACATCAAGCCGCAGGTGGACAAGTGGACGTTTTCCGACGGCCACTGCATTCTCCTGTTGGCGGAGGGGCGTCTGGTCAACCTGGGTTGCGCCACAGGCCACCCGAGCTTCGTCATGAGCGCGAGCTTCACCAATCAGGTGATGGCCCAGATCGAGCTGTTTCAAAACACCAAAAAGTATGAACGCAAGGTCTACACGCTACCCAAGCGCCTCGACGAAAAAGTGGCTTCGTTGCACCTGGACCACCTCGGCGTCAAGCTGACCAAACTTCGACCGGACCAAGCCAAGTACATCGGCATCGATCCCGATGGCCCCTTCAAGTCGGAACAGTACCGGTATTGAGTTCGGTCACAGAGGCGGCCAGGCCGCTCGCGCGCGAGTCTCGGTCATTGGGGTTGCCCCAGTGACCGAGACTCGCCATGCAAATTAGAACAAGATAAAAGCGTGTAAAATTTTATATGTTTTGTTCATCAAATTTTGTTTGACATACCAAACAACATGTTTATCATCCATCCGTGTTGGGTCATGGGTTTCGGTTCCCATTGAGGCCGTCCGTTCAGGAGCTTGAGCGAACGGCCCGCCAAAAGGTGGTGTGATGCACGGTGAAGAAGGCTTATCCACAACGCATGAAATGTACCTCAAGGTGCTCTATCGGCAGCAGATGGAAAACGAGGTCGGTCGTGTCCGCGACCTGGCCAAGGGTTTGGGCGTCACGCCAGGTACGGTTTGTGCCGTCTTGAAAAAATTGGAACACGCAGGGCTGGTGCTTCACGACCATTATGGAACGGTCAAGCTCACTCCTGCCGGCATTCGGATGGCTGAGTGCGTGGTGCGCCGATTCGACATCATCAGGGGGCTGCTCATCGAAGTCTTCGGGCTGGATACGGGGGCGGCTGAGGTCGATGCATGCACGATGGAGCACGCGGTGAGTCCCGCCACCATTAATCGTATGGAGTCGATGCTTCAGTTGGTCAGGACTGGCGAGATTGTCGTGCAGCCCCTTCACCAGGTTGGACCTTCTGTTTCCACTTGCTCGGACTGCGAAGTCACCGGAACCTGTCAGGCAGTCGCAGGCGTGGAGAGATCACGGTCGCAGGGAAAAAGGAGCTGACCCCTCGGATCTTGCGCGAGCGCAACGCTCCACTGTGAAGTATGGATTGCGGCCGCAATCGCGCAACCAAGATTAACCAGACCTGAAGCGTCCCCACAGCGCCGTCATGACCAAATCCATTACGAGGAGAACGTAATGAAAACGAACCATAGGATTTGTGTTGTCGCTCTTTGTGCATGCGCGATCGCAACAAGTCGCGTCGATGCGAGCGAACGACGTTTTACCTATATATACGAAGCAACGACCTTGCCAAAAGGTCAATGGGAATATGAACAGTGGATCACGTGGAAAACCGCCAAAGAGAACGACCGGGATTTCGACCGATTCGATTTCCGTCACGAGTTCGAGTGGGGCGTCACCGACAAATTCCAACTGGGGTTTTACGTTGCTGATTGGCGCTATGATGCGGACAAGCGGAAGGGCGATTTTCGCGACGTCGCACTCGAAGCCATCTACAACTTCACCAACCCTGTTACCGATCCGATTGGACTGTCTTTGTATGGTGAAATCCAGATCGGCGATGAAAAACTTGAGCTGGAGGGAAAGCTCATTCTGGAAAAGGGTTTCGGCCCCTTCGTGCTGGCCTACAACGCCATCCTCGAAGCGGAATGGGAGGGGCACCATTTCGTCGAAGATAAGGGCGTCATCCAACAAGTAGCCGGCATTAGCTACCAGTTCTCACCCCAGTTCTTAATGGGGATCGAGCTGCTGCACGAACTTCAGATACCCGATTGGGCCGGTATCCAAGGCAAAGGAATCCTGTATCTGGGCCCGAACTTTTCGTATCGCACGGGGAAATGGTGGGCTACGC
>JADFMZ010000203.1 GCA_022563615.1 Planctomycetota bacterium | reverse complement strand
CCACGTCGTGCGTTGCCATCGACGTGCCGGATTTCTTCCCATAGTTGGTGTCTCCGCTGGCCACCGACGATCGAATCTGGCTGCCGGGAGCGTACAGGTCGAGCAGGCTGTCAAAGTGATTGCTAAAGCTCGCCTCATTGTCGGAACCGTCCACGGCGCCGACCGCAACCGCCGACGAGATGCATCCCGGGCCTGAGATGCCATCGCAAAAACCATCGTTGCCGGATGCGATCACCGTTGCGATACCGGCGCCGCGAAGATTATCGATGGCCGCTTTGACGGCCGCGTTGTTGCTGTCACAAGTCGACTGATTATCAAACGATCCGCCGCCCAAGCTCATATTGGCCGACGCAATGTTGTGTGTCGTGCGGAGCGAAAAGACGTGATCCAACCCGCCGACCTGGTCAGATCGGAAACTCAGCACGCACTCCGACCCACGCCCCAACTCCGACTCCAGACTGATACAACTGGCGACCTTGTGAAACACCTGGATGGCCAAGACGCCCGCCTCGCGGGCCACGCCGAACAGGCCTTGGGAACGCCACAAATCACCCGTCAAGTTTACGCCGGGATCTGGGCTGCTGCCGCACGCGATGCCCGCAACGTGCGTTCCATGGTCAAAACCGGCAAAGTTGCTCGGGTAAGGCCTGGCTGCATCGGCACTGGTCGTGTCAGAAGCCTGTCCGTTCGGGCAGTCGCCGCCGATGCCCGATTCCGACCCGGCGAAGCAGGCTTGGACAATGGTCTTGCCTGAAAACATCTCGTGCGACGCCAACAGGCCCGTATCCAAAATGGCCACCAGGAAGCCATCACCGTCGAAGCCCATGTCCCAGGCCTCGTCCGCACCGATCTGTTTCGTCGAGTTGTTCAGAAACGGGCGGGAAAGCGTGTCTTCTTCGATCCCGATGATTCCCGGCGAGCGCTCGAGCGCGATCATCGCCTGTTCCGAAGCCTCCAGAGCCATGAACGGGATGGATTGGTACACCCGATGGACCGTGTGCTGCATTCCCGCCAACGGCGCCAGTTCGAGCCGGACGGCCTGGTCGATCGCGCCGGCCAACTGAACGTCGGTTTGAGCGGCCACCGCCGCCGTCTGCGCCCCTACGGCTGCTTGCGTCAGCGCGCGAATATTCGGCACCGAAACCTGGAGAATCACTCGCACGGTTCCTTCGTTCCGGGCGATGGCGCTGAGCCGTCGAAACTCGTTGGCCCGCTGACGGTTCGCATCTCTGGTTTTGAGCGAAGGAACGTTGCCAATAGCATGAAGTTCGGTCGCACGCTGGGCTTGATCCAGGTTGCTCCGCATGATCTCGCCGTCAATGAAGAGGTCTTCGACGGATGTGCCGTTGAAGTAATCCATCATGGCTTCGACCGCCTCGCGCCCGTCCGGCGGCAACAGCCGTTCCACTTCCACCGGCAACAGCGGCATGGTCTCAAACGCCTTGGCGGGGTTAATAAACGGGTCGTCTTCCAGGATGTTCAACTCCTGGCGGTCGCCGGACTTGCGGCTGTTCCGCTGCTCCGTCTGCGCAGACGCCACGCCAACGCCGATCAAACCTAGCGCCGCCGTACACCAAACCGCGCGGGAAAACGCGCGCAGCCAGTTTTCCAACCTCGATCTTTCAAGTTTCATTTCCTTCATCCTCCCTTGCGATGGCTATTTTTTTCGCCCCGGAAACAAGGCTCGTTGCGAGCCGCTTTCCAATTTGTACCACATTTCGCCCATTTTCGGCAAGTCTATAAACCGTTGCCACGGGAATTAGCCACAAACTTGAAGCCCAGGCGCAATTTGAGGGGGAACTCGCGTAGGGGATCGTCGAAGCGGTGCAACAACCGCTTCCTTACGGGGGGGCTCTGCTCAGAGGGTCAATCTTGAAACAAACGCCTTAGACCGTCTAACAAAACGTGTTTCGAAGCACCCACGACACTCCGACGTTCGCGCAGGCTGAAGCCAGCGGCTCGGTTTTGTTAGAAGCTCTTAGTCGCCTAGTCGCCGGTTCCGCAGGCGTCCCTTCCCAACGGCGGGAACTCAACCGGATTTTCGGCACGAGCCCGGCCGTAACGCTCCACGATCGCCTCCCAATCCCCGGTCTGGCCGATGTCTCCACCGACCTTGTCCAACTCGGGCTTGACCAGTTCGAGGCAGTCCACGAGCGTCTCGTTCGCTTTCAGGAACTTGTTGATCGGATGGTTTACTTGCAGGGCTGCATCTTCCGGTTCCGTCACGTCGCCGTCGCCCTTGTGCCAGATCACCACCGTGAAGTCCTCAACATAGTACCCGTGGGCCTCACTGATATAGAGGTACAGGCGGTTTTTTCCCCCGGTTGGATCGACCTCCACACGCACGGACAAGTCCGCCGGCTCCGGCGGCTCCTCGCCCGGTAGATCCCGCTGCAGCAGGGTCTGCTGCTCCAGCGCCACCTGTTCCCTGCTCTTGCCTTCATCAGACGACAAGAAGGAGTTCTGCTGATTCGCGGCTACTCCAGCCGGTGGCGCGGTAGACCGTACGGCGAACATCACAGCTAGGACACCCGCCACGACCACAAGAATGATCAGCCTGATTGTCATCTGTCGATTGTCTCCCTTCGGAAGGCCGGCAGTAGATCCGCCCGATCCGCTTCGCGGGCGTTTCCGGCCGGCCCGGGACCGGAGTCTAATCCTAAGTACGCTCCAAAGCCAGAGGTGGGTCTAGGGGGCCGCCGGCAGGGGTGTCGGAGAACTTTCCGAGCGCAGAACGGGCTCCTGCTATTGACGGAACGTCGAAATGGACGTTACGCTATCGGACGGTGGGTGCCGTGTAGCGTCCTCGTGGATCGGTTCCCGGTCACGCGACAGTTGTCTTCCGGTCCCGCCGAGAAAGATAGTACAGATAAATGCCGTTGCCCGCCCAGCAAGATGTGAGTCCCATGAGCGGCAACGGGCTTTTCGGAATCGCGGATATCCAGCTATGAAATCGCAACGACGCCACGAGCTTCGAGAGAATGAATTGGCCCATGCCCTCTCGGTGGCCCGTCAATACCTGAAGAACAAGGGCAGCAGCCTGGGATTGGCCGCCGTCATCGTGATGGCTGTTGTTTCGGTCCTGATTGTAACGGTTCGTTCCCGAGCGACAGCCGTCGAGCGGGTTTGGCAAGACAAGAGCAATCTTCGATTTGACGATGCGGATACCGGCCGGGCCTCGTTGGAGCGGCTGCGATCCATGGTCAACGAGGTCTCCGACGATCCATTCATTCTGGCAAGCCTGTTCGACATCGGGCGTGAAGCGATGCGGCTGGCTCAATTGGCGCCGGTGCCGCCCGACCCGACCCTGACGACGTGGGCCGAGCAGGCGTTTCACGATCTGTTGGAGCGGTTTCCGAACAACCCCTTGGCCGTGGGCGTGGCTTTGAGCGGGCTGGCAACGGTCGAGGAAAACCGGTTCGTGCTGGATGAGGACATGTCTCGTAAGGCGCGAGCGCGGGAATACTTGATGCGGATCATCGACCATGAGATGCTGGCCGGTATGCCGTTTCAACGCATCGCGGTGGATCGACGCAAGTCACTGGATACGGTTTTTACGCGGATTCGACTCCAATACCCAACTCTTCCCGATTCGGAAGAGGCCGACGAACTGGTAGACACGCCCTAGCGCTGTGTCCATTCTTATCCTGCGGGATCGGCTGACGTTCCGCGAGGTTGACCGAGTCGCCGGCTTGTGCGTGTAAGGCTGAATGGTTCCATTCCACGGCGCGATGTCATCCCAACGACGGATGATGCCCCCACTCCCACAAAGTTTGATGCTCGCAGCCCAATCGGGGCTTGTCTGTGCGCTGTGCCTATCGGTTTGGTCCTGTCGGAGCAGCCCGCAACGGGTTGATCTTTGGGCGCACCATTTCTCCGACGTAGATCATAGCGCCGCCGAAACCGGATCGGATGTTCAAAGTACTCTCGTCGGGTCGAATCTGATCCGTCTGCAAGGGATGATCAACGAGACTTTGAGTTTTCGTTTCGCGGTCCGGTCCATGGATGGGGCGGTCGGACAAACCGAGTTTCGCGTGACTCCCTTCATTTCGCCGATGGCGCAGATCGATTCCGCCGTCTTGCATCTGTTCAGGATGCACCCCGTGGCGATTCAAAGATTCCCGGGATGGCACATCCGCTCGATTCCTCCCGATCGGCGGAATGACCATCCGATGGATGTCCTGGTACCCGTAAGCGCCCCACGCGGCGGGCTTGAAACCCCCTTGCAGCCTGGAACGACCTATTATTTCTGGGCGGACCTGAGCATTCCCAAGGGTACGTTCGAGGGAACTTACACGGGGAGCATTGAGCTTTGGTCCGGTCGTCGAGCGCTCGGAGCCTTGGAAATTGAGCTGACCGTTTGGCCTTTGGTTCTGCCTGATGATGACCTCGTGCCGGCGGTTGCGGAATTGGATCACCGTACTTTGCTTCGCCACCACCTGCCGCGAGGTGAGGATGGCGTCTCAGCGGACGCCCTATTGCAATCCACAATGAGAATGCTCCACCGTCATCGGATCACGCCGGTGCTGCCTGAGCTGGCGCCCAATGTGAAGGTCGATGCGCGCGGGGATATTGCGGTTGATTGGGGCCTATACGATTCGATTGTGGAGCCCTATCTCAGCGGTCGGGCGTTCTTGAACCGCGTACCGACGGCGGTTTGGCCGATGCCGCTTCAACCCCTGCTATCCGATAGACTTCGCGGCGCAGAGTTGTCTTCGCCGAGGTACGACCGCCTCGTGCAGCAATACCTCAACGCCTGCGCGGAGCACTTCATCGAAAGGGGATGGCTCCAACGCTCCTATGCTATGGTGCCGCTCGATGACACTACGTTGCGCATGGACCGGAGCGGGCATGGCCCTTATGCACATGGACATGGACAAGAACGTGCGGATCGCGTTGCGGCGCGTGTGCAAACGTTCGCTTCAGCAGTCCGTCAGGCCGATGATCGGATGCGGGTCTTGCTGCGCTGGTTTCCTCAGAACCTTTCTCCCTACGGGTGGGTGGACTACGCGGTTGCGGGCTTGCAGAACCAGGTGGACATCTGGTCGCCGCCGGCACAGTTTTTCGACGTGGACGCGATGCGCGGGCAACGCGCCGAGGGCCGGCAAACCTGGCTCGGTGTGGACCGCCCACCCTTCAGCGGGTCGATCTCCATATACGCCCCGCCCACCTTTGTGCGAGTGCTTGCGTGGCAGGCAAGACAGCTCGGCGCCGACGCGTTGGATCTCGGGCGCATCAACCGTTGGCCCGATGGACGCGGCGCAGCCGAGCCGGTGGACTGCATCCGGGCTGACCCCAATGTGCTCTTGTATCCCGGCGCCGCATTCGGTCTGAACGAACCGGTGGCATCCGTTCGACTCAAGCAGCTCCGGCGGAGTATGCAGGACGCAGCCTATCTCAGATTGCTCAGCGAGCACGGCCTGGAGCACATCGGCAAGACGGTGCAGGAATCACTGGCGCCCTACGCGGGAAGCTCAGCCTATCGAACCCACTTCGCCGACGGACGGCCCATCGGATGGGTCGATGACCCAGCGCAGTTTGAGACCGCCCGTCGCGTCATGGCGCAGGAGTTGATGAAGGCGGTCGGCAAGGCGCCCGCGCCGAGCCGAGCCGCGACTCTACGCCGCACGACAGCCTGGCGTCGCCTGATGTCAGAAACCAGAAAGTTGACCCTGATGGCCGACGGGTGTCGTGTTCGATGGTCGAGTTTTCGGGGCGATGGTGCCGCCGAGGTCGAATGCAGCATGGCGGTTGTGAACCGAACGCGCGTGCCGGTCCGTGGCACAATCCGATTCGCCGACTTGCCGGCGGGATGGTCGATGCCCAACGAGCCGACTCGCGTTCCCTCGATTGCGCCGAACGAATCTCGTCGCGTCGTCGTGACAGCAGATGCCATAGGGCTTCCGACAGGAATCGATGGGTGCGTCTCTTTGCCGGTCGTGTTTGAGGCCGAAGACGGATCCCAACTTCGTCGTGACGCTCGCATCTGCCGTTTGATCGCCGGCCGACCCGACGAAGAGATCTTGATCGACGGAGACCTTTCAGATTGGCCGCCGGGTGTCACGAACGTGGCCCGAGGCTTTCGTTGGATCGCCGAGGGTGCCCGCAACAGCCTATCCCAAAGAGTGTGGCACGGGTTTGTAACCCGTACGTTTCACCGGTTGAAAACCGGTGCCACAAGAGTTACTGGGATAGGCCCTATCATCAACGACC
>JADFMZ010000202.1 GCA_022563615.1 Planctomycetota bacterium | reverse complement strand
TGGTCTCCGCATACGAATCGTCGTTCTTCACTCAAAAACAGCGTTTCACCCGTGAACGGTTACCGGAGGACGAACCATGGAGACCCAATGGTTAGCCAAGCTGCGCAGAATTTTCCGGTATCGCATCGCCTTCGGGCGAATCATCCCTCCCAACGCCCGCGCCAATCCAGCACAATTCTCTGAGGCCGAGTTTCCAATCGTTTGCCCCAAGTGTGATTACCTTCTTCGCGGATTGACCGTACCTCGATGCCCGGAGTGCGGACGGGACTTCGATCGCGGGCGGTTGCTGGTTGAGCAATATGTCATTGAGGGCGGGCTAGGGAGAAAAGGGAGGGTCAGCAAGTTCGCCAAGTGGTGCATGTACTTTACCGCGATCGTCATCTTTGCCATGTTCGGCGTGGGGTTCCTGCTGTGGTTCTTGCTCCCACCACCAAGCGAGGTTCTCTCCGCGACGCAGGCGGAAAGGATTGGGGCATTCCTCATGCCCGTCACCATCTGCTTGATGGTAACCCTTCCCGTCTCGGTTGCCGTCGTGATTCGCAGGATGATCTTGCGGTTTCGCAACCGCAAGAAAGCTCGGCGTGTTCTCGAATCCTGCAAACACGACGCGCCCGACGACACTATGGATCGCTAGTGCCGCGTCTTACAAGTCTCACGCATAACGGAGGCGCAGTCATCTTGAAAAAGTCTGCGTGAACCCGTGTGATGTGCGTTCACAGAAAATCGCGGCATCGCGCAGGCTGAAGCCTGCGGCTCGGGAGTGACGCAGAATTAGGTTCGGGGCCATTCGATGCCGTAGCTTTCCAGTTGAGCCGTTGCCTTGGCAGCCCAGTTCTGATTGGCGGCTGGACTGGCGGGGCTGGGGTGCAGGATGCCCCCGACGGTAACGTCGAGGTCTTTCAAGGCCGCTTCGGCCCGCGACGCCGCGAATTTCCCAACGCCGATGACATGCCGAGGCTCGAAATATTCGATCGTCCGCCGCAGCGCAGCATCGCAAGCGGCTGCCAGGGCCTTGCGCTGTTTCACGGGCAGTCGGTCGGGCGTAATGTTCCGGCCGCCGGCATCAAAAAAGGCCAGCGGGCAATAGTTGACGATGAAGAACCGTTGGAAGAACCGCTTGGGCGTGCCGAAGGCATCCTGAGCCCAACCCCACAATCGAGTTCCGCTGACCTCGCTTCGTTTGCAGGCAAAACCCTGCACCGGTCTCTTGGGATGTTCGTGCAGGGGCTTTCCCACGATGGCGTCAATCCCCAGCCAGTTGCGGACCTTGTTGACCTCGCCGAACGGCACACCCGTCTGCAACATGCCCCACGGTCCAGGATTCATCCCCAACAGCACGACTTCGCGCCGGCCTCGACCGTAGCGCTTCACGTACAGATCATAAGGCGCGCGGGCGTATTCCAATGGATTGTAGACATGCGTAACCGGATCGGAAAAATGTAGATCCTGGAGATCTGCGACAAGAACATCGGCAATGTTTGATAGGTCCACAGGAAAGAGAAACCTGCTCCTAGCATTCCAACAAGACCATGAACTTCCAACGACACTGAGCCGCAGGCTTCAGCCTGCGCGAACATTGGAGTGTCGTGGGCGCTTCGAAACACGTCTTGTTAAACGGTCTAGCCCGCGCGACGCCTCGAACGCACGTTGCTGGGATAGGATTTCATATCCAATTGTCAGCCGAAGATGGCATCGGCTTTCAACCCGTGGATCGAACGTCAATCTTCAATCTTTAGTATTCAATCCTCAACCTTCATGACCCAATCCGCGACCGCATCGATCCCCTCATTCCGAAGGGAGCTGACCTGCAGGATCGGATGATCGTTTCCGATGACACTGACGAGCTGCGCCTCGGTGACGTCCGCGCCGGCCAGATCGCACTTGTTGATGACGAAGCAGCTTGCGATTTCCATGATGCCGGCCTTGGAGAACTGCACCGAGTCGCCGCTGTCGGGCATCAGTAGCAAAAGGACATGCCGCGTCAGTTCATGCACAGCCACGTCGCCCTGCCCCGCGCCGACCGTCTCCACCAGGATGTAGTCGAAACCGCACCCATTAATCAGGTCGATCACTTCGCGGCATCGAGGGGCGAGTCCCCCGGGCACATTGCCGGAGCTTAGACTGCGGATGAAGAAGTCTGCATCCGGTTCGCCGACCATCATTCTGAGACGATCGCCCAGCATGGCGCCGCCGGTGATGGGGCTGCTGGGATCAATGGCCACCACCGCCACGCGGCGACCGTGTTCGCGCAGCCGCCGCCCGAGCCGGGCGATAAACGAACTCTTTCCCACGCCCGGCGCGCCGGTTACGCCGATGATCCTGGCCACACCTGGCGGCGGCATCCATCCATCCCGGTTTTCACCGCGCTGGACGGCTGTAATCAGTCGGGCGAGCGAGGGGAGATCCTTGTCGGCATAACCAGCGCGGGCCTCTTCAAGCCGAATCGGCCCGGCGCTGCGGGTCAACTCGTGCATCTTGTCGATGACGCTGGTCAGGGTCGAGCCGGGGTTGAAGACGGCCGCCACCCCCATCTCCGCCAAAGCGGGATGGTCCGACACCGGAACAATCCCGCCGAGCACGACGGGGATGTGCTCGATGCCGAGCCGCTTGCGGATGCGAAGCATTTCGGGCATGACGGTCATGTGGGCTGCCGACAACAAGCTTACGCCCACCACGTCCACATCCTCTTGAAGAGCGGCGTGCATGGTTGCCTCGCAGGTCTTCCACAGTCCGGTGTAAATCACCTCGATGCCGGCGTCCCGAAACTCGCGTGCCAGAACCTTGACACCCCGATCATGCCCGTCCAGACCGATCTTGGCCAGCAGAATTCGCAGTGGGTGTTTAGCCTTCATTCCGACCACGTTTGGGGTCTCCGTGCCCGCCTTAGCCTCGTCCCGTTGGCAAGCCAGCCACAACCCGGCGATTCATCACCGGCGCCATGGACGCGCGCCGTATCATCCGTGCTTCCGGCAGGACGATTGAACGTTATTCAGGCGCCGGTCAGGAATCATACTCAATGGCACGCTTCTTGGACAATGCGCCGTACCCGGCTTTATTGGGAGGAGGAGGCTTGCGAAGAAGATCAGGGGAGTCCATCGTTTGTCGGTTGGGCAAGTGCCCGATCAGCTTGATATTGATGGAAGCCCGTGTTTACGAGCCAGGGTCTTGAAGTGCCGGCCTGGTAAGTGTTTCACAAGTTTCACGACCAACGGAGCCGCAGGCATTTTTGAAAAGGCCGGCGCGAACCCTTCCGCAGCGAGAATACGGCGGAATCAATTGTGATTCGGAGTCGAAGAATCGATGTCGTGTTAATCGGGTCGAAGCGATCTTTCGGGTCGTGCTTGCTTGCGAGGTCGCGGCGGCAGAGGATAGTTGCCCGTCATGAAGGCGTTCACGTCATCGGCGCTGATGATTCCGTCGCCGTTGAGGTCGGCGAACCGCAGGTGGTACAGGCCTCGGCGTCGCAATTCCTTGATGGAAATTTCCGTCAGCGGCCCGTCGTTGGATGCCGCCGCCACACTGCCGCAACAGCTCGCCTCACTGGCCTGGAAACTGTTGACCTGAATAAAAACAAAATCAACCAGGTCCACCACGTTGTCCGCATTGAAGTTTGCGTCGGGGGCCGCCGTACCGCACGGTGTATCGGGGTTCGAGGGCGACAGAAACTCCGTCAGAAACACGGCGTAGTCCAGGATGTCGATAAACCGGTCGTCGTTGAGGTTCCCATTCAACAGCCAGTGGCCGCCGGTCGCCCGGTCACCCACGAACGTTGCGTCATAGCTGAGTCCGTCAAGCGTGCTGAAATCAGCGGCTGTGCTCGTTAGCGTGTGCAGCCGATCGCGCGCCGTCACACACTCCCAGTTTCCACCGGGAATGGGTAGTGTAATGCCAGTGGCTGAACCAGAAGAAAGGCTGATGTCTTGCGCCACCGTTGCGTGCATATCCGGCGCCGGTGCATCACAATCCCATAGATCAAACGTGATGCACCGAACGATCGGCCCCGGCGCCATCGTCGGCGAAAGCTGAATATCAACCGTCAAAGTGGCCGGCTGAACGTCCACGTCAAAGTTGCAGGTGTCCGATACCCCGCAGGAGTTGACCGCTTCGCACGTGACCGTCGCAATCCCCAGCGGGAAGCTGGAACCGCTCGGCGGCGTGCAGTTGACCTGAACAGGCCCATCGCAACTGTCGTTCGCTGTTGGCGAAGTCCAGGACACGGTAGCGGTGAACAAGCCGGGGTCAGGCGCAACCAGGATGTTTGCGGGGCAACTCGTCATGATCGGGGCGCTGCCGTTCGTGCTGATCGGCGGAAGGTCGGTCAGGGCGTCCGGCAGCACCTCAACGCCGCCGATGCCGGCCAACCGAGTCGGTACATCATTCGGACCCGACGCGCGGAACACCACAAAAGGGTCGCACTCGGCGATCGCCTGAAACGTGATCACCGCCAACGTCGAGGGGTTAGCCGTCCCGGGATCCCCGAGGTTGACTCCAACCAGGTAGTCGATCGTTCCGAGTGTTTCATCGACCAGTTCATTGAATTCCAACGAGAAGGGTGACCCGGGATCCACAGAACTGCCGGGCGCCATGCTGATAAAATCCAGCGTCAAAGGATCATACGAGAGGAAAAACTGGCCTCCGACAATCGGATTCTGCGGCGGCGCAAAGCCCATCTCCACGCGGACGCGGACCACGTCGTTCGTGGCTGCCGAGTAGCAATTCGCCACGGGCAGAAGGCCTGGGTCCGCAATCAACTCGACGATGGGCGCCGGCACGCAAACGCAGAATCCGGCGTTGGTATCGCAAAGGTTGTCATTGGGGCAATCTGAATCGCCGGTGCAGGGGATGATGTTGATGTCGCTTTGTGCGCACAGACCGCTGATACACTGGTCGAAGGTGCAAGTGAGGGCGTCGTCGCAGGCCGGCTCGGCACCATCCGGCACCGGCGAATGCACACAGGCGCCGGTTGACACGTTGCAGGAGTCGTTCGTGCAGGGATTGGTGTCATCCAGAAGACAAAGCGACCCCGTGGACGGCGAACAGCAAAACTGGCCCGAGTCGAAATTCGGCGTGTGAATGCAGGCGCCGCCGTTGCACGAGTCGACTGTGCACGCGTCGCTGTCGTTGCAATCGTCCGACGAAACATTGAGCGCAAACGTGCCGTCCTGACCGCCGACCCCGCTGACCAGGATCTTGTACGACACGCCAAGGGTTGTGCACCAACTGACCGATTCCTGGCTGGCGCAGGTGTCATTTGCGTTGGCCACGCACGTCAACGTCCCGCAGGCCCCCGAGAAGACGCTTACGCGAGAATCGTAGGAGGCCCCCGCGCAAAGCGAAGCCGTCATCTGTCCGCCCGTACCCGTTACGGAGTACCATACCCCGGGCGAGTCGAAGGCCGGCCCGCAGACCGGCAGCCCTGCGTCCGCCGTTGCGTTGAGCGTGGCTCCATCGATCGTCACACCGGCGGAACCTGCCGGAACACTTAGTGTTGTTGCCAAGGGGCAGGTATCATTTCCCACGCACGTGATCGTAAGGTTTCCAGTGCCCGTTTGACCTACTGCGGAGCCGCCCAGACGAATCTTGTAACAATTTCCCTGAGTGACATTGATCGCCAGTTCCGAACTGCCCGCCACACAGCCCGGTGAATCGTCATTGCAGCCCACTAGAAAAGTGTTGCTGATCGGGCAAGCGCAGGTGGCCGTGCTGTCACCGTATACCGCCAAACGCGTGTCGAAATCCGCATCATTGCAGGTGCTGATCGTCAGGGTTCCTGTGCAGGAGGCCGTATAGTCATACCACACGTCCTGCTCCATCGTCGTGCCGAATCCCTCGTCACAGGCCACCGACAGGGGAGGTCCGTCAGTCGTTGTGTTCGCCGTGCTGAACGGCGTGACACCGTCCACGATCACGGCGCTGTCCACGCAGTCGTCGTTTTCGGGCTCCAGGGCCACCGTAATCGTCGTGCTGAAGACATCCACCGGTATGAACGTGCTAGCGGAGAAACTTTCGATAAGAAACGTAAAGTCAAATTTGCCGTCCCCCCCGGGGTGGAAGAAATTGATCTGAAAATCTCCGTCCGCGTCGGGCGAAGCCTGGAACACGTACGTTCCGCCGTACTTGGGGGTCAGCACTTCGATGCCCTGCCCGGAGTCTAGCAGGAGCGCACCCAGTTGAAGCAGAAACTCGTTCGTACCCGAAATGATGGGCAAAGCATCGAAGTGCTGACCC
>JADFMZ010000201.1 GCA_022563615.1 Planctomycetota bacterium | reverse complement strand
TTCCGTTGGTTGTGCTGCACCTCTCCCGTGATCGACACCGGAAGGCAGCGACCCGGGCGGCCTGCGCCGTTGCCTGCACGAGGCTGTTCACCAACTTTCGCACATCCGTCCCCCCCATTCGTAACTCTGTGTGAACGAAGCTCTTGTCGCCTCGCTCGCGCTTTTCGAACCCCACGCCGGCAAGAATCGCCTCGATCGCCGGATGGGCGGCCAGACAACTGATCGAGTACAGCCGATGCTCGAACACCTCGAGCATGTGGACCAGCGCGGCGAGCACCATCATCTTTCCTAACCTGAACTCACGGAAGGCCTTGGCAACAATCACCAGATCGATCCGCCCGTAGGCGTTGGGGATAGAAGTTTTTTGCTGGTTTCGCTGAACGATCAGTGACGTCACGCCGACCGGCTCGTCGTTCAAGTAGACGGCCAGAAAACGAAGGTCGGTGTCAAAACGGGGTTCCAGTTGGTCGAGACAGCTAACCAGCGACGGCTCCAATACACGAAACCGCCGGTAGAGAACCTCATCGCAGAACGCGAGTCTCATCTGTGGATAGGCTTTCAGCGCCGCAGTTAGCTTGAATCCAATGGTGTCGGGTATGACCAGGTTCACCTAGGGATTGTCGGTATCAGGGGAATCCCTTATCTGGATTTCGAGAACGGGGTTTGGAGTACTGGAAACGGCTATGTACGTCGCGGTGCGAAGAGAACTTTTCCCGGACCAGACACAAAAAGGCGCGTTTCTTCACGGACCGTATGTTCAACGGCCATCCGACTCCGGCAGCCTGTTTCATGTCACGAACGGCCCGAGTCACCCAATCGACACCGATCGGGCTCGTGGTTCATGGCCGGTCACGTGCATGGACCCAATCTTGGGTGGCGTGGGCAAACCTGTTTGTTCTGCTCATCGGATCCCCCACCTCGAAACGAGGCGGGCCACCCAACCCGTCATTCGAGGGTAAAAAAGGCATTAGTGCTCTGACAGCCCTTAACTGAGGGGTTGAAAAGCGGGAGGGTTAAGCTCCCGCCGAGCCGCCCGGACCGGCTGGGCTTCGTTTGCGGAGCGGCTCGCCAGGAGGATCGCCCTCGCATGGCGGTCGCCAATCCGCCATTCAACGGCTGGCAGAACACCAGCATCAATAACCCCTAATACCAAATCTCCTGTCACGCGCCTGAGGGATATTCATTCTAAAGATTGCCGAAGCGCCGGGTCGATATCCCGCAAGGCGCAGGTCATCTTTGTAGGATCCAATCGTCGGCCCAATTAGGGGTCCGACGCAGAAGACATGATTTCACCGTCACCTATACAGGAAAGGACTCAAACCATGATCGGTCAACCACAGACTGCATTACGGTACACCGGTTTGGCGATCGCGATGGCATGGACCCTGTCCACGGCGGCGACCGCCCAGCAACCGTCTCCCGAGGCCGCCGCGGCGCTGAACCCGATGGGTTTTGCCGTGGGCTGGCATCGCCAAGCCGAAGAAGGCCAGGGCGCCGCAGCCACGTCGGCGTCGTCCCATCCGGCTTGGGTCACGAACTTCGAGTCCAAGATGTGGCCTGGTTTCCTGACCGGCCTGCCGGGGTATGAAGATTTCGTCATGCCCATCGGAGCCTTCGTTTACTTTGAGGATCCGTTCATCACGACCGATCTGCGGCTCAAGTATGTTTACCATGAGATTCCAAGTCGGTCCGTTTTACGGGGGGGCCAGGTTCATCTGATCGCTGCACAGATTCGCGTGGCCCTGTCGGAACGGCTCGCCTTTCTGGCCGTAAAAGACGGGTACAGTTGGGTGGACAGCCACATCACCCCGGCCGGCGATGGCTGGAACGACATCACCGTCGGGCTGAAATATGCTGTGCACAGCAACCCCGAGGAGCAATTCCTGGTCAGCACGGGGTTGCGTTGGGAATGGGTCAACGGTTCGACCGATGCCTGGCAGGGTGGCGACAGCCATGAATTGAGCCCCTTCGTCAGCATGGCCAAGGGGTGGGACAAGTGGCATTTCCTGGGAACCGTGAGCGGTCGAATCCCCACCGACCGCACGGACGCCAATGCCAGTGTGATATGGAATCTTCACCTTGACTACAAGTTGACCGAAACATTTCGGCCCCTGATTGAAGTCCACGGAACGCATTGGCTGACCAACGCGGGTCGATTGCCGATCGGCACGGACTATCTCGATGTGGGCAGCTTGGGCGCCTCGAAGGTGGCCGGCCGAGACTTCTTTTCCGCCGGAATCGGCTTCCGGTGGCAGGTGCAGGACAACGTGTCGTTTGGATTGACCTGGGAGTATCCCCTGGAAGGCACGTCGGAGCATCTTATGCAACAGCGTGTCACCGTGAGTACCGTAATCAGTTTTTAGCTCGACGAGACCCATGGGGCTAACCCCATGAACGGCGTAGACAACGGAGATGATTCAATGAGAACTCGTGCTTATAAGACGGCTGTCCTGATCTGCGGCGGCCTGGTGTTCGGCATTATTCCTGGATGCGTCGAGGTTTGGGTTCTCAACCTGGCTTTGCCGTTCCTGTTGACGCAGTAACCAACCGCCGCTGCATTGGACCGTATGTCACGGCCCGGGCGGTCAACGATGGTCGGGAACGGTGATTCTGGTGGGCTCGGGCAGGAACAACCCGGTTCGTCGGGCCGCTTAGAATCCGTGCCCCAACAAACCGCAGGGAGTTTTTCGATGAAACGCTTTGAAAAACGGCTTCTCTTACTCTTGACTGCCGGGGTTCTTCTCCAGTTCGGCGGCTGCCTCGAAGCGGTCCTTGCCGATGTGTTCTTCGCGGTCGGCCCGCTGTTCCTGTAGGGTCACACCCTTCGCATAGCCGGCGAAAACAAAAGTTCCGACATTCTCACGGGTCGCCCCGGCGGGTCGAGCTGCGCTTTGAACTTGGATTCAGGCGGCCCGGATGACGACTAACAAGCCGGTGTTGCGGCGCATCGGTCGCGTCGAACAACTCACTTCGCAACAAGATAATCCTAGTGCCCTGTCAACCGTTGAATGAAGGATCGGCGACCGCCAAGGGAGGGCGAGCCTCCTGGCGAGCCGTTGCGTAGACGACGCCCAGCCGGTCCGGGCGGCTTAGCGGGAGCTTCGCCCTCCCGATGAAACCCGAAGGTCTTAGGTTGGGGATGCACGAAAACATTGATGATCAAGTGCAGCGCGCTCTTTCTGGGCGGCGTCCGGCGCGCCGGGAACAAGCCCCAACGCTACACTTGGCAGATAGATGCTTCAGACCGTCTAACAAAACGTGTTTCGAAGCGCCCACGACGCTTCGACGTTCGCGCAGGTTGAAACCTGCGGCTCGGTTTTGTTACAAGCTCTAAAACGCATACAACGGTCTGTTCCTCGAAGCCGCTCCGTCCCGCTCCCCTGCGATTGCCGGCCGATGCGGCCAGAGACAGCAAGGCCTGGGCGAGCATACGGGAAAAACCCTATTTATGAAGTACGAAAATGAGTCGATGGAGGATTGAACACGCATCGCGATGGAGACGCGAAGTTGGATGACGGCCCGGTGTCTTGTCCTGCTACGGTGGGAGCCGCACCCAAACGATTACGAAGGATCGTCATTCGCCCCGACGGCCTGTTGCGTCGGAACGGTCAAGGCGACCGTTCATCGCCAGGGCGTCACAACGTTACCCCGACCGCACCGCGGGCCACGACTGGGCGAGGACGGTACTCGATCCCGTCGGAGGTCCGCGGTGATTTTTATTGCTTGCGGCGTCGACCGAACAGCCAGATCATTCCCCAGGTCATAAGGGCGCCGACGGCCGGCTCTGGAACAGCCCTAATGTTATCAATAATGATCTCCTGCCCGCCGATCTGCACGCTCAGCAGAGCCGTTGTTTCGCCGACGAGCGTCAGTCGATCATCCGCCAACAGCGCCGTTACTCCGGGAGCGACATCGGCGGGTAGGTCCGAAAGCGGGTCGAGAATGTGCAAGGCGGCCCCGTTGACCGCAACGTTGCTCGTTCCACCCAGATCCCTCACGTCCAACGTGACTCTATCGACGTCGAAACCCAGAGCGGAAAAGTCGAACAAGACGCCGATGTTATCCAGGCTCAACGCTTGACCGGAACCTGTATCCGTTTGGACGGCGACGACTTCAGCCTCAAAGAAGTCCGTTTGAAAGGGGTCGAAAAAGAAAGACTCGACGGACATCGTAATGCCATCTTGGGTCAGTACGACGTCGCCGGGAGTATCGGGGGTCAAGAGTGTGTCGCCGTACACGGTCCCCAGGGACACCGTCTCAAAATCCAGCGTGGCGCAGAATCCGGGCGCCACCAGGCAAAGACACCAGGTGGCCGTCCAGGCCATGCGCGTGGCGGCGCGGCCGTTGGTCATCGATCCTCTCTCCTCCCCCCGAGTACCGGCTCTTCGAGGACGCCTCGTCCCCACGGCTGGTCGGCTCTTGAGCCTACGCCGACCATTCCGCCGTCACCGGCCATACGTCTTACGGCGCGCCGTCGTGTGGCAGACATCTTTCCCAGAAACTCCATGCGGTGTTGGATACACCGCGTGACGCCCCTAGCGACGGCGACCCAGCACAACCATCGCGCAAGAAAAGATGTTTTCCAACCCCATGAAACGGCGGGCGCAGGCACCTACCCCATTATTAGGCCACTGCCTACCAACAGGCTAGCGAAAACCGAGGGGAGATTCAATCCCTATGCAATTTCACAATAACCTAGTGGCTTGGGGTGAGATCGCCGCAATACCCCAATTCCCGACTCCGGAACGCATAATGGGACACGCGCAAGATCCAAATAATTTTCACGGACACTTCATCGCTTAGTATTTTTCCTGGCCGGAGGAGTAGGACCAAGCGCTTGAAAAGCGTGTCGAAGCTGTGGCACTTTAGTTTGTCGGTAGGTGGTCAAATGCGTATCCCAGATCCAACAAGGACCGGTAAACGCTTTCATCATCGGCAAGAAAAACATTTTCTTGGCAATCGCGGCGAAATATGATATGCTGGAGCCCGCTTGTTACGCCCGAAGGTAGGAGACGTTCTCGGACGGACGTGTCGACTTGAGAGGGCCGGCAGTCTGTGCCTTGTTTAACTCTCAGTCTGCGTTTCGCGCGTTCTTGTTTTCCTTGGAGGCGTGAGCGGTCTAGAATGTTATGACACCGTAGGAGTGGGTCTGCCGGCAGTGCCTATACAATCCGCGACATGCGGATAGCACCGCCGGTGTTTTGGTGGCGAGGGGCAAAGACATGTCGTTCACATCGGTGGATGGTAAGCTCGGAGGAGAAACCATGTTTCGTCACAGCAGAGGATGTACGTTTGCGCTAATGTTGGTTGCATCGGTTGGGATTCTCGCAGTTCCGTTGCGCGGAGGGGAACCCGAAAATATCGACCTGGTTTGGCGGCCTCAGGTTCAGACGACGGGGCCGGGGCAAGTCGTTGAAGTCAATCTCTACGCAGTCGCTGTCGCTGGGTTCGACCTCCAGGACATCCAAGGCGTGCAGGCCATTCTCGATTGGGATCCGACAAGACTCAAGCTGGTGGGCATGAAGCGCCCCTGCGGGACGTGCATAGGCGGAACCAACATAGGGTTGTTTTGCAACGAGGATTCCGAATGTCCTCTTTCCAGTTGCACCGGCTCCGATCCGTGCTTCGAGTGTCCGTCCTTCGACACGTACAACTGGTTTGCCTCCACGCTCCCGAACGATTGCGACCCCGGCAACGGATTGAACGCCCCATGTCCGGGTTTTCCGGCGAACGACGGGGACGCGTTCTACGTGGCCTTTGTCCAGGTACTTTGCGACGGGGAGACCGCTCCCCCTGCGCCGGTCACGCCGGCGGGGCTATGGATCACGACGTTTCTCTTCGAGGTTCTGGCTACGGACGGCGGGGCGTTGGTGGATTTGACTCTTGAGTTCCAAACTACCAAGACGCTCGTGGCAGGAGCCGCCCCCCGCCCCGGAGCGAACCTGCTGCGAAACATCGGGGCGCCCGCGCAGATCAACATCATTCAATGCCTGCCGCCCGCTTCGGTGGCGGCGGCGGGTCCGCGCTATCTGGAAATCATACCGTCGGCCGGCACAACGCCCGTCGCTCTTCAGGTTAATGGTGACCCCAACGACGCAAGCTGGTCCTGCCTGACGCAGTACGTTCAGGCGCCGACGCGGCAGTGCATCGGCGGTTTCGACGGTGGGAGTCCCTGCATCGATGACATCGATGTCGACCGAGAAGGTCCCGATGTTGGACACCATGGTGATCTTTCCTCCGATGTAGGACTCGGGCA
>JADFMZ010000200.1 GCA_022563615.1 Planctomycetota bacterium | reverse complement strand
AATATCCAGTCCAAGACCGCCGGTGTCGCCGCACTATAGCCTTCTCATTTATTGTGTATCGCCATTTCGGGAATAACTCCCGGAAAAAACGGTCGTTGGATCGCTACAGAAAAATAGAGCTTGCTCTAAGGATTGGCGTCCACCAATTTCGCCAGTCTCCGGGCCGCCCGGTGCTTTGGGTCGGCCGCCACGACTCGTTGGTAGTGTTCGATGGCTTCCGGCCGCCTTCCAATCCGCTCCAGGGTCAACGCCAAATTGAAATGGGCATTGATGAAGCCGGGATCGATCCGCAGCGCTTCCTGGAAGTGTGAAATGGCCTGTTCTCGGTCACCTATGCCCAGGAAAACGTTTCCCCAATTCAGATGGTCGTCGGCGCCGGGTGGACCCAGCCGTACTGCAAGGTCGAACTCCGCGAGCGCCTCGTCGAAGCGACCCACTCGACCCAAGGCTGTTCCAAGCAGCCGGCGTACGTCGGGATCGTCGGGCCTGATCTCCTGGGCCAGTCGCAACGCTTGGATGGCGTCGTCGAACCGATTGGCCTGAAGCGATCTCCTTCCCCGTTGAATATAGATGCCGGCGCTGCTGCCCAAGGATTGCATGGGATCACGAACCGGATCCCGAGCCCTTGTGACATCGGGCAACCGGCGCGACCGGTCGGCGGAGGCAGCGGCGCGCTCTGGATCGCCGGTCCGCGCGTAGGCTTGGGCCAGGGCTGAAAATGTCGCGCGGTCCGTCGGAGCGAGTTTGGCAGCGCGCTCCAAGTGCTTCACCGCGCCCGGCAGGTCGTTCAGCTTCATCAACATCTGAGCCAGGTCACGGCGAGCGGCCGCCGAGTTCGGATCTCGTCGGGTCGCTTGTAGAAACGCTTCCTTTGCCTGCTCATACCGTCCTCGTCTCGCGTGCAATTGTCCGATTCGGAATGGAATCGTGGGGTATTTCGGTGCCATTTGGGCCGCAAGTTCATAAAGCATCATGGCCTCGTCGAGATCCTCCCCTTGATCGTCCAAGAGTTGGGCCAGGAGATACGGGTGGCGAAAATCCTTCGGATCCAACTCGTGCGCGCGACGATAGGCAAACTCGGCACAGGTGTACAGGTTGTGGACGTTACAAACCATGGCGAGCCGGAACCAGGCGTCCACCGAGGTGGGATCATCAACGACCAGACTTCGCGTTTCCTTCAAGAGCTGGGCGACCTTGGGCTCCATTTTCGAAACATCGGGGTTCGGTACGACTTCGCGATCGGAGCTTGATGGTGCGGTTGTAGGTGTGCATCCGGTGACGCACGACCACACCAAGATCATCATGGCCCTTCCTGCCTGCCTGCATCTCCTCGCCCAGGCGGGGTAGCCATTGACACCGAGCCGGCTCCACGCCCCAAAGCGGTTGGCCGGTAGCTCTTGCCATGGCCCAAGACATCTTAAACAAGACCAAACCAAGCCGAAGGTTTGAGCCCGCGCGATGTTCCCGGTCCGCTCGGCGGACCCTACGTCGGATTCCTTGACCGTTCGCAATAGGGTCTTGCCGGAATACTTAGAGCCTATCCCATTAATCCTTGTGGCACCGGTTTTCAACCGGTGAAACGCACGGGTTACAAACCCGTGCCACACTTTTTGGTATAGGCTCTTGGAAAATCGGCTCATGGCAAAAGTGTACCTTGTCCGTGCACGAGTTCGATTTCACGGTCCACCTCCGTACCGGGGAAGCGCTCCGTGACCCCATCGGGCCAACGAACTTCGATACGCTCGATCTGTTGGACCTGACCCAGGCCGAAGTGCGCGACCGGTTCACCCGCCGACAAGTAGCCCAGAACGGTAGTGATTGTGCGCATGTAGGTTCGGTCCGACGTAAACACCAGGATCCTGGCGCCGAGGGCGTCGCGCCTGAGCGATGGATCCACGGCGCGGACGGCCAGCCAATGCCCCTGTCGCGGCGCGTCATTGCGGTAGAGACGGGCTGGGCTTTGAATGTTCGTAACCAGGATGTCCAAATCGCCATCGCGATCGATATCCCCGGCCGTCAACCCTCTAGTGATTTCCACGGGCCGGCAGAAAGACTCGGCTAGTTCTTCAGAGAGCGCAAAGCGTCCCGCGCCGTCATTGAGATAGAACAGGTTCGGTTCCGCGTAGATGTCCCAGGGGGGCGGGATGTCGGCCTTGAGCACGGGGTCATCAAAACGCACGCGCCCGTTGGCGACGAAGAGATCCAGATCGCCGTCCAGCTCGACGTCCAGCGCCACGGTGCCGAATCCCGTCAGCATCAGGCTGGATGGCCCGACCCCGCTCTCTCCCGTGGCGTCGATGAACCCGTCGGACCCCAGGTTTTGATACAGCGTGTTGCTCTCCCGGATCAAGTGGGTCATGAACAGATCCAGATCCAGATCGTTGTCAAAGTCTGCCGCCACGACGCCCATTCCGGCCTCGGTGTTCCCCTCAAGATTGTAGGCCGTTCCGAATAACAGCGCGTCATCCAAAAAGGTTCCGTCCTGTTGATTTATCCACAGATGGTTGGCATAGGCGTCGTTGGCGACATACACGTCGATCCAGCCGTCGCCGTTGAGATCCTCACACACGACGCCAAGCCCGGCGCTGGGAGAGACGCGGCGAATCCCAGCCGGCTCGCTGACGTCGGTAAAGGTGCCGTCGCCGTTGTTGTGCAACAACACGTCGTGCAGAGCGGGAAAGGCTAATGGACCGCAATAGGTCGGTCGGCTGGCCCGATCGGTGCATTTCTTTTCGGCATGAAAGGCTACGTATTGCGTCACAAACAAATCCAGAAACCCATCCCGATCGTAATCGAAGAAACACGCCGAGCACGACCAACGGCTCAATGACAATCCCGCTGCCTCCGTGACATCCTCAAAGACGCCGTTGCCTCGATTACGATAGAGGCGGTCGAGACCCAGATTCGTAACATAAACGTCGCGGTCGCCGTCGTTATCCATATCGCCGACCGCTATGCCCATGCCGTATCCGCGATCGCCCAAGCCCGACTCGACCGTCGCATCGACCCATCTTCCGTCGGGCCGTTGTCGAAAAAAACGGTTGGTTTGGTCGCCCTCCGACACCGTTTCCGGCAACCCGTTGTGGCCGTTCGTTAAGTAAATATCGAGGTTGCCATCACCGTCCAAATCCACCAGGGCTACGCCGGCGCCCATGATCTCGGGCATGAAGAGCCGACCGTACGGTCCGCTTTCGTACACGAAATCCAACCCTGCATCGTTCGTGATGTCGGTAAACCAGCCGGCGCTTCTGGAAGGGGTGCTATCATCCGCAGTCTTGATCGGTTCGTCGCGCCGGCACGCGCCTAGCGCAAGACCGATCAGGAGCACGACAGCCCACTGCCGGTATTGAGGCCCATGTTGGTTGCACTGGTTGAGCATTACGCTTCCGTTGCCCCCTCATCACAACGTCCACCGTACGGGCGACTGATCCACAGGGTGACGGTCCGTACTCTGCTTGTGTAATGTTGCTTCGTATGTGTCGACATTGATATTTCTCTAGGGACTGACGGATTCCAATCGGGCAAGGCGACCGGCCGCAGGGTGGCGAGGCCTTACCGAGGCTACGTGCCGATAGTGTTCGATGGCTTCGTCGGACCGCCCGATCTGTTCCAACACCAGCGCCAGGTTGTAATGGGCGTCGATGAATTCCGGATCGATGCGCAGCGCCTCGCGGAAATGCGCGATGGCTTCCCGGCGGTCCCGTTGCCTCAGCAAGACGTTTCCCCAGTTGACATGCAGGGCCGCGCTTTCTGGATTCAGCTCGACGGCCCGCTCGAACTCGCCCATCGCTTCGTCCAGGTCTCCGCGCATGCCCAGCGCGGTGGCCAGTTGCAACGCGACTTTCGGATGGTTTTCGTCATGCCGACGCGCGCGGCGCAACTGTTCGACGGCCTTGCCGGGATCGCCTCGTTTCATATACAGGATCCCCAGCAACAGGTGCGCAGGGATGAATTCATCGCGAATCCGAACGGCGGTTTGCAGGTGACGAAGGGTCAATTCCTGTTTCCCTACTCGGCGATACGCCTTGGCCAACAGGAAATGGGCCGAGGCGTTTTCGGAGGTCACGTCCGTAACGATCTTGAGATTTTCGATGGCAGCGGCGAAGTCGCCGCTTTGTATCTGTCGCTTCGCTCGCTTCTGCAAGCGCAGCGTGCTCATGTTCTTCTCCATGATCGGATACCGGATGGGATCGGGGATCGGAATAGTGACTTCGAGGCGACGCGCCTTCTCGGCTGCGGCGCGGGCGCGTTCGGGTTCTCCCGCGCGTTCGTAGGTGCGGGCTAGAGCGGCCTGGACCTTTCGATCGTCCGGGTACATTGCCGCCGCCGTTTCGAGGTGGTCAAGCGCCTGGTCCGTTCGGCCCAGCCCCGCCAACACTTCTCCCAGGGTGCGGTGCGCGATGGCTACGTCCTCACGAATTTCCAACGCTTTCTCCAAGGCTTCCCGTGCCTCGCTCGTACGTCCCAATGTGTAGAGAAGCAGTCCCAATCGCACCCAGGTAGTCGTATAGTTCGGTTTGATCCGGGACGCAGTCCCGTACATCGAGATCGCCTCTTCCTGCCGGTCTTCCTGATCGTCCAACACCGTAGCCAACAGGTAGGTCCATCGAAACTCGTCCGGCGCCAGTGACCAGGCGCGACGGTAGCATGCTTCGGCCTCAACAAGCATCCTGTGTGCGTCCAGCACCTCGCCGTATGCGCCCCAGGCCTCCAACGACTCGGGCCGGCGCATCACCGCAGAGTGCGCTTCCGCGACTACCCGCGCCACCTGCGGCTCGACATCGTCAAGCGGCGGATCGGGAATACTGTACTCCGTCGCAGGATTCTCCGCATCAGGCTTGCACCCACTGCTGCATCCCAGCCCAACTCCCAGGAGCGCGACAAAGCCGGCCGCAACTGCTTGCGCTCGGCGTAGCCCCTGTCGCCCTTCGGCAACACGCAGGCCTCGCGAAGTTCGCCGGCCAATGGATGCTCTTGAATGTGCGTGAATCATAGACCGATTCATCGTACAGGCTGCCCCGTTCCACGTACAAGTTGCACGAACTGATCCGCCTTTCTGCCGTCAAACCGTTCCTGCAGGCCGTCGGGCCAGCGAACCTCGATTCGTTCAACTTGCTCGGCGGAACCCAGACCGAAATGAGCAACCGGCTCGCTGGACGACAAATAACTGAAGGCACTGGGGATCGTCCGGAAGAAGGAACGATCGGCGCAAAAAACGGTGACCTTGGCGCCGATGGCGTCTCGATGCAGGGCGGGATCCACGGCGCGAATCATCAACCAGTGCCCCTTTCGCGGGAAGTCGTTTCGATACAACCTGGCCGGGCTCTGAATGTTCGAAATCAGAACGTCCAGGTCGCCGTCCCCGTCAACGTCACCGACGGCCAGACCTCGCGTGATCTCAACGCGCCCGCATAGGGATTCAACCGATTCCTGAATGGAGGTGAATCTCCCCGTACCGTCGTTCCGGTAGAAAAGGTTGGGCTCGGCGTACAGGTGCCAGGGCGGTTCGACTTCTGACGCGTAGACGCGTGTGTGCTGTACGACGCGCCCGTTGACGATGACGAGATCCAAGTCGCCGTCCAGCTCGGCGTCGAAGGCGGCAGTCCCGAAGCCGGTGTACACCATGCTCGAAGCGCCAAGGCCGCATTCTCCTGTCACGTCCATGAAGCCCATGCCCGACCCGGCGTTGCGGTAGAGCGTATTGCTCTCCCGGTTCAAGTGGGTCAAAAACAGATCGAGGTCCAGATCGTTATCCAAGTCCGCGGCGAGGACGCCCATGCCCGCCTCCGTGGTTCCGTGTACGTTGTAGGCGGCACCGAGGATAACGGCGTCATCTCGAAACGTGCCGTCGCGCTGATTCAGCCAAAGATGGTTGGCATCCCCGTCGTTGGCCACGTAGATGTCGATCCAACCGTCGTCGTTGAGATCCTCACATACCACGCCCAACCCGGCCCCCGCATCCACGGACTTCAGGCCCGCAGCCTCTGAAACGTCCTTGAATCGTCCACCGCCTTCGTTGTGCAGCAACACGTCATGGATGGCTTGATAACTGCCGGGGCTGCAATACTCGGGTCTGCCGGCATTGTCTGTGCACTTCGTGCCGGGATTCGGCGCCACATATTGCGTAACAAACAAATCGAGCAGCCCGTCACGGTCGTAATCGAAAAAGGCGGCTGAGCAGGACCACCCGTCCACCGATATTCCGGCTTCCTCCGTGATGTCCTCGAATGTCCCGTCCCCTCTGTTTCGATAAAGCCGGTCTGGA
>JADFMZ010000199.1 GCA_022563615.1 Planctomycetota bacterium | reverse complement strand
TCCCGTACCAGAGAACCCCTGGCAGCAAGAGGTGATCCCCGACATGCGTTTGCCCGGCTTTCAACCGGGCAATCCACCCGATCCCAGCCTCGCGCTCGACCTGGGGTGCGGTTTTGGGCAAAACTCATTCTATTCGGCCCAGATCACGCTGGCCCAGCGGATGTTTCCGCCGTTGCCCGTGTGGTCGGGTAGTGCGTCCGACTATGAACGGTTGGACCGGCGGCGGTTCTGTTGGGCTGTGTTTCACCGGTTGCGTGCCGGCGTGGGCCCTCAGGTCGGAACGCCGGCGGGGCCTAAGTTTATTTCGATGGCTGAGGAAGGGATTCGTTCGGCGCGCCGATTGGACGTTTATTACGTGACGCTTCGGCGTCCGCAACCAACCAGCCGCTACGCGATGCAGGATCCAGGCTTGGCATTCATCCCAGACCCTCGGAATCTAACCGGGGCGCCTCTGGTCGCACCGCAGGCCCAACCGCCCGCAGCCGATGTGATGCTGCCGGTTCCGTGGCGCGTTCAGGTGCAGTTTCCAACCGTACCCACGCTCGCCACAACCGCAACAGCCACCGGAATTCCGACCGAAATCGAGGTTCCTCCGCCTAATTACCCATCCAACAACGTCGCGGCGCAGAGGATGCTCGTGCAGATGTTCCCAGCCGGTACGCAGTTTATCGATGAGATCAGCGGCAGGGTCTATCGAGTCGTGCAGCGCCGAATCACGGGAGCGGAGGGCGAGAAAGCCTTCTTGACGTTGGATCGGGAAGTGCTGTTCGAGGATCTGGACCTGCCTGCTGGTTACCCCTGGTGCATGGGCGCGCCGCCTTGCATTTCAGGAACCCCGCCTCCCGACGCCCAGGAACTTCTGCGCACGGTCTGGGTCTTTCCGCCTCCGGCGGAGCCTCGGCAGAGCGCCTCGCAAAAGTATCCGCTGTTTGAGGGTCGCCCGCCGGTCGTCGGGATCGACGTGCGCACGCTGGTTGTCTCGCCGATCTCGCAATAGATACAAACCTCACCCTTCGCCCGAGGCACCGGCTATCCTCATCAATCGCACCAAGGCAAGAGCTGTTTGCCGCGCTAATCGCCAAGACATTCTGGACTTTCATGCGCGAGTTCTCGCCACTATGCCCACTGATTTCCTAGGATTCAACTCGGCTTTGTTGGATCTATCTCTTGTTGGCTTTGTCGGGAGTTGGCGCGGAGGCGAATGCCTTATGATTGAGTCATGGCTCGAATTCTGCGCAGCTACGATCATGGCCTTTGCGGTCTCGTCCGATCGACGGGAGACATCGGACACGCGACTCGGCGAGGTGTTCCTCGCTCTACCGCTCGCGGATGGCTCACGTCAACTCACGCCGAGGTTGTCACTATTGACATTGTCGATATGGACGCCTTCATCCTACAGCAGGAAGTGATCGTCCTTCGCGCGCGCGTCGGACGGCTGGTAGCATTGCTCCGGCTCCTGGTCGTGTTATTGAAAGTGTCTGGATTCTCGCTTGCCCGTGCCCGGCTCCCCAATGGGGCAACGAAGAACTCGCTGCTCCGAGCAATCGAGCGATTACGTTCTTCCCTTCCGCTAGGAACAGTGCTACGCGTGTTAGTGACGATATTCCGTACAAGAAAGTCCAGAATGTCTTGCGGGTCTAAGGGACGCGCGGGTTCTGCGCTGAGAACACCGGTTCTGCGCTGGGGCATAGGCGCAAGAAACCCCTGCGGAACCCATCTCCCTGGAAGAGGCGGGTTCTACAGGGGCCAGTTCGAACCAAGTTTGAAGCAGGCTCGAAGCCGCTTGGTAATGCCTTCGATCGCCGCGATCGACCGGGTCACAAACCACGGTCGGCGGCGAGTAAACTTCTCAAGCGGGCACGTCATGGCTCCCAGGCCAAGACGGTATCTCAACCAGCCCGGCGGCCAGGCGGTGGTCTCGGGACATCCGCAGCCCCGACCTCCGTTGGCGCCCGAGCAGAACGACACCTTGCCCACATGCCTCAGTTTCCTTTTCACGCGATACGCGCAGCGGGCGCAGGTTCTTCGACGCAATCTCAACGTCGGTGTATCCACCCAACCAAATCGATGGTCGAGAAGAAACGATACGGACAGCGTGTAGGCCTTCCCCAGATCCGAGCGAATCTGACCAGATCGAAGTAGATGTGCGATGGCGCGTTCGTCCCAACGCACCTTTCCCGCCGATCGCCCCACAAGTTGATGGTCGCGATGATGCCGCTGCCGACGTCTGGTGGATCTTGGGGCGGCGTCCGAGCCGGCGTCCTGGGATTGCGGCGCTGTTCGGTCCTCGTTGTTGATTCGCAGTGCGATCGGCTTAACGGATCGGTTCAGTCGGGCGTGCCTGGCGGCTTCCTCTCGATCGCGCTTGATCCACGCGGCGACGGCGGGATCCATCGTTTCGTTGAGAGAGTCGATCATAAGCACCCCAGCTCCAGGCGATTGGGCCAATCGATCTTCAACGATCCCGAATACACTTGCTGCGCCGATCCGCCCGGCAACGATTCCTGATGGCTTCCCAGCGCCGGAATCTCCAGCGGCGGGTCCGACATCTGCAGGGCCAGGCTGCAGCCAAGCGGTTGATTGGGAAAGAGCACCGACCCCTCCAGTGCCGGCCAGATCGGATCGGAGAATGGTCCCAGATCACCCCACCACACGATGCGACGAGGAGGCACCAATCGACGCCCCGAACCGTCCACGTAGACAATCTCGTCGGCCCCGGCGGGCAGCACGCGCGGATAGCGCTGTGCGTAGCTGCTCTCCGAAAGCGTGATCGTCGTACCGTTGAAGTCGCACGAACCACCTTCGAGTGCGGCGCGTACGCCCATGTTGACTTCAAGACGCACGCGAACCGAAGGACGCACCGTGCCTTGTTGGAGTCGAGTGCAATTCAGGAGGTTCTCCTCTTCGGGGCAGGTGATGACGCGATGCAGGACCAGGCTCATCTCCAGCCGGACGCCCACGACCACATACTCGCACGTGCTCAGCTTGCAGCCGCTGTGTCGGAGGAAGCTATTGGGAAACGTACGCGCGACGCGCAACTGATCGAACTGCAGCAGGTCCAGCGGGTTCAGGTTGTACGACTTTTCGAAAACGTCCAGTTGAGAGTTGAGATTGGTGCCCGGTCCACCGGCCAGGCGTCGCGGGCTGTCGAGTTGATCCATCCCCACGTGACGCAGGTCTCGGCCGAGCGAAGAGAGTACTCCGTTCTTGGCTTGTGCCACGGCGACATCCACATAGGCTCGCTCCGGGGCCGTTTGGGCGACGTGGAATCTTCCAGTGAACTCGACGATGCGGCAATAATCGAAGATGCTGAACATCTGTCCGTCGGCGGCATTGTTGTAGTATGCGGTGAGCGTCATCGGCGGCGGGCAGGGACTCTTGGAACCGATGTTTTCGACGTGGCCCCACAGCTTGGCGGCCACGTTGCTCGTGCAGTCACTACCGGTAGGTCCGCCCCTATTGACCTTCGTTTCGGCGCTGACGTAGGTGCCCTGGCCGATCCTTCCGCCCGTCGCGCTGATCGTGAACAACTCGAACTCCGGGCGTGCGCGCTCGGCGCACAGCAATTCTGGAGGCCAGGGGCCAAAGCCCACGGTCACGGCGCATGTCTCGGTAGGCCAATCCTGGGGGCCGTAACTTCCGCCGCAGTTCTTGTGTGGACAGTTGCAAAACGTGCTGTCGAAGAACTCGTTTCCCCCGTTTGACCAGCATTGGGCCATCTGACCGAACCACCATTGTGGAATGCGCATGGGTGATCCCGTAACCAGGGCGAGATGCCGGCCGTTGGCGTCGCGCGACTCACGCGTGAAGTGCGGCCGCATCCATCGCTTGCCGCTTACGCGTACGGCGGCGTCGGGACCGTCGGGATCCTGGCCGCAGACTTCGCATCCTACGTCACAGGTATGACTGAGGGTGGGGGAGTTGATGGCTGTGTCCGCACAGGCGAGGTTCTGTATCGGTTTGAAGTACGCGCAGTTGGCCATCAGACGTTTCCTAAAACGGGACTCCGCAGCTAAAGCTCTGACTGAACAGGTGAACCGCCTTCCAGGGCGGTAGGGAAATCGAGAGGATCCCGGCGATCATGCCGGGCTCGCACACGCCGCTCGGATCGTCCGGCTGACACACGAAGAATGCTCCGACCGATACCTTCCACGTCACACGCTCGGTTGGAAACCGATCGTTCACGTCGGGCCTGGAAAAGAGGATCGGAACGATCAATCCTTCCGTCGTCATGGCCGCCAGACCGTAACAGTACTGACAGACTTCGCGGTTGGCGTAGCCGTCGTTCTCACCCTCCTGGTTCATCCGATCTTCGGCGCGAATCGGATGCAGCGTGATCGGTTCGAGTAGCCCCGGCTCCCAAGCGCGGTCCCCACAGGGAAACGGTTCATCACAGGGTTCGTCGCCCTCGCGCCGAACGGTCAGCCCCATCATCACGTTACCGCACAGGTCATACGTCCATCGACGCGCTTCCTCGTCCCAGTTGGCGCCGGGCAGTATGGGGAAATCTCCCGGCGGCGCTTGAACAGGATGCGGGGGAAACGACACTACGAAGTACTCTCCAGCAACGGGTTCGGCGCGCAGTCCGAGACCACAAAGTTCTGTTGGATCTCGGTAAGCTGCTCCGAGCTAAGCATCTGGATCTGCGGATGGTCCGCGACCCACGCCCCCTTCCAATAGAAGATCTTGACCACCGGGAACAGGGCATTGGGATCGTTGCCCTTGTACACCAGCGCCTGATAGTGGCGTGCTCTCAGCGGCGGCAAGCACAGAACGTCATCCGGCTCCTCGGTGGCATATTCCAAAACGCCGTCCCAGGGATTCGTATTGCTTCGTTTCAGTCGGCGCACCGGAACGGTGCGGGCGTCCATCGCCTGGGGCAAGATGGCCTGAACGTGTCCCAGTTCCGTGCCGAAAGGGCGTCCGACTTCGGAGCGATCGGGCGGTGTGGTCTGCGCCTGTGTGTTACCCTCCGCGCGGTGCAGGCGATCCCGAGCGTTCTTCCGTTCAAACCCCATCAGGTACCCACCCTGCTGTGGTGCCCCACAATCATTCGGATCGGCGCCGGTGCGTCGGCCGGCGCTGCCGCGTGTGCTTTCTTGACTACCGTCGCCAGCGTGTTGATCTCAGCCACGGCGGCTGAGTTGCGGGCGCGGGCGGCAAAGGCGTGCGGGCTCAGGTCAGCAAAGGCCGTTGTCGTGAAGGAATACAGCCGCTGGTGTCCGACGTGCGCCACGGTGCTCAGCCCGGTGATCGAATCGGTCAGCGGTGTGCCGTAGTCGATCGATGCCGCGTCAGGCCCCTCGAAGACTTGGAAGTCCTTGGGGAACGCCCCGTGCCCGAATGGATCGTACTCCCACGACACTCGGTACTGCCCTGCGGCGATCGGCTGCGCGCACACCGACGACGGTGCGTTGGGCATCATCGGCTGGATCAGGTCGCCATTGCTGTCGAAGTCCAGTCGCACCGGTTCGGACATTGCCGATATCATGCCGTTGCCAAGAAAGACAACCGCCGCGTATTGATAGGCCTGGCTGACCTGGTGCGTGAAGCCGGGATAGTTCTTGACCTGCGTCTCGGTCTCGATGGCGATCCCACAGTATTCCCACTGGCCCGGGCTGGGGTAAAGCTCCCGCCGCATCAGAGCAACGCCGCCGTCTCGCCACGGGAAGGTCATCCCGTGATGCAGGTTCATCATCATGCCCATTTGCAGCGCGGTGGTGCCGTGACGGAAGGGATCGACGACGGCCAGGTGATGATCTACCAGGTAGCTCATGAGGAAACCAGATCGACCTCGGCGTCGCTGAACTTCTGGACCGTCTCCGTATAGCGCACCGTGCTCCCGTCATCCTTGTAGACCTTCGTGGCTCCGTCGTCCTTGTTGGACCGCTTCTTGTTGCGCGCATGTGCCCGACAGTCGTTGAGCCCCTCTCCCGTGGAGCCGGCGGTGTCGTGATCCGCGCGGGTCTCGTCCCAGACCGCGTCGGCCACCGCTGCTGCCGTCGGCGCGGTCGCACCGGGGATGGTTCCCAGGGGAAGGATCACAAAGGTCGTTGTGGCATCAGGTGCAGTCGCCCAGTTCGCTGCCATCGTGGCAACCTTCGTTGTTCCGTTGTAGCTATCGATGATCTGGGACTGACCGGCGCCGGTCCCGCCGGTCAACGCGCACGTGGAGTGCTTATAGTAGTCAGTGACCGCCGACGCGCTCGCGTCGAGCGTGATGGTCCCGGCGGCGCCGGCCTGCGCCGTTCCGGTGCGAAGCTGAGTCTCGCCACCGC
>JADFMZ010000198.1 GCA_022563615.1 Planctomycetota bacterium | reverse complement strand
AGCCGATGTCGAAGCATGATGAACTCCTTTCATCAAGTTGTCTGATCTTGACATCGGCCTGAGAAACCGAAATTGATGAGTTTTCCGACAGAGCCTAGCATGCTTGGAAAAGGATTGGTTTGCATCCGCGGATCGGCGTTGACATGATCCCCCTTTCGCATCTGCCCCCAGCCCGACCGCAGACCCTTCTCGTAATACAGGATCGTGGCGTGCGCCCCATGCGTTTCTCGGGTCAGGTTCCCGGCGAACGGGATGATCTCGGGCAATCCACGCGTCCAAAAATGGAATGTGAATGGAATGAATTTCATGGTGAAGAAGTCTTCTCCTGGCGGCGAAAAATCCTTGGTCGTATCAATGTCCATCGGAGTCACATCAGTTGAAAACGCCTTGGCCATCGCGGTGAGGGCGTTAAGCTTCCCGGCGTCGAGCTTGCGAAGCGTGGGCACATCGATCGTGAAGTAGACGCATGGTGTTGTTGGAAAGCCATCCCTCAGTGTAACCATGTACTCATCCCTGTTTGTTTTTTTCTTTCCCGCCACCACGACGTGCCAGTCGCCGCCGCCTTTACCTGAGACACGGATTCCGAAGGTGATGGCCATGTTTGCTGCGGGATCGCTACGGAAATCGGCGACATAAGAGTCAAGAATTTGGCGCGCGGATTTCTCTCCCGCTCCATGAGCGGACGAGATTGTGATGCCAACGATGAACGCAGCGATGATGGTAATGGTTCTGGACATATTGCTTGCTCCCGTGGAAACCTCGCGATCACCTGCGAACTACGATTGCAGGTGGCGGGTTGCCTTGATTGTTTGTTCCTGACTTAATTATGCGCAACGGAGCGCGCGAGTATTGGAAAAAGCCGACAGATCTGCAGAAAATCTGTCAAAATCGAGATTGCTGCACCAGCGATCAACGGAGGTGTCCGAGCGCATCTGCTCGGGTGAACCGCCACCGAGAAGCGAAAAGTCGCGGCAGAGATGAGCCTGGTCGAAGTAGCCGGCTCGGGCGGCGAAGCGACACCAGTCCGGCTTGGCGGAAGTTTGTGCAAGGTTGAAGGCCCTCGCAAAGCGCGTGATTCGCGCGAGCGACTTGGGCGAGACGCCGACGAGGCTTTGAAAGCGACGCTCAAGCTGTCGTTCGCTCATGCCCGTTTCGCAGGCAACTTGCTTTACGGACATGCGTCCGCCGGTGGCTAGAATCGTTTCCGTTGCATATCGGATCGGGCAGCGCTCGATTGCGTCTGCGAGTCTCTGATGGACCCATGAGTTGACCATTGATAACTTGGCACGCATGTCACTGCATTCTGCAAGCCGGTCTGTGTGTAGGTCGATTCCGATTTCGTCGAGCGACGTAATGCGATCGGAGAGTTCGTGCATCGGAATGCCGAGAATGGCTGCCGCCCCGGTGGGACGACACCGCACACCCACCCAATCGAGCATGCCACCCAGCCGGATGGAGAGCGGAGCACGAAGCTGCCCTACGACGCAGGCGGATGAAAAAGGCGTCTGGCGTACCCCCGCGATTTGAGTCGCGCTTCCTGCCAGCCGAAAAAGGATTTCGACCGAGCCGTCTGGAAGAATCTGTTTCATCGGGGTGGGATCGTCGCTGGTGTCTCCTGAAATACTCCAGATGCGCTCGACCCAAGGTTGAGTCGATGGTGGCGGAATGATTTCAAAAGCTTGAACCATAAGATGAACATCGCTATCCAACAAACGCTGTGTTGGGGAATTCGCTATACACTGCTGGATATTTTTGGTTCTTCCGCCAAATCTGTGGAAGGATTTCGATGGCTGACTTGATCTCTCGGACTCGGGTTCTGGAGCTGGCAGGGGTGGCCCCTTCTGCTCCGTGTCGGTTTATTTGAAGGAATGGCCAGAAACGTGTTTGTTATTGGGACAGAAAGTGCATCGTTCGAGAAGCCGGCAAATTGGTGTTGGCAATGACATCAACCCGGAGAACACGAACGATGCAAGTGAAGACTTTCCTCAATCGCGTCTACAAAGCCAAGGGTTTCGTTTATGAAAGTGTCCGATTCCGCGATTCGAAAGACGGAAGGATCGAGGTGGCGATTCCGGAGGGCGCGACCAACACAGTGGAGATTCTGCTACCGTTCGACGGATCGCCGTTTCACACGGTAACTGTTCGCGCCACGGATTTCGTGGGACTGAGTTGCCATTCAGATCGTACTCACGCCCAACGGTAGTGATCGCATCGTTTTTGAATCTCAGATCGACATGAGCCTTGGCCCCCACCATCGCTCCCCATGCTAGGCTACACCGGTGTGCATGCCGGGGCCCGGGCGCTGGTCGCGAATCACCTCTACCTCGGCGGCTAACAGCTCGCTCCATCGCTGAGCCACCGCCGTAGCGTCGGGCAGACTTCTAGCGAGTTCGATGAAGATTCGATAGTGTCCGGCTTCGGAGGCGTACAGACCGCGATAGAGCTTTTCCAGTTCGCGATCCTCGGCGACGTCGGCCAGGAGCATGAAGCGTTCACAGGAACGGGCTTCGATCAGGGCGCTGATCATCAAGCGATCCATGAGTTCCAATAACCCATGACCAACACGGACCAAATCGCGAAGACCATGGGCGTAGGGATTGCGATGTGTGCGCGTCAAGCGCCCACCGCGGCGAGCGAGCAAGCGTGTTACGATGGCCAGATGCTCGACCTCGTCCCGTGCGATGGCGGTCATGGCTTGCACCCAGTTTTCCGGAGGCGACGGTTCCGGCCAACGGTTGAGCAAAACGAGCGCGTTGGTCGCAGCTTTTTTCTCCAGGTGTGCGTGGTCGTTAAGCAGTGCCAGCGGTTGTTCCAACACCTGCCTGGCCCAGCGGGCGGGTGTTTTCCATTTGAGCGGCAGATCCCGGCTAGCTTTGTCGCTGATCATGATCAAAGTATAGCAGATGCCCCGTCTGTCCACGACCCTGACCTGCTCTCATGTTCTGCCGTGATTCCCTCCAGAACACTCTCATTCCAGGGCGCCGAAACAACCTTGCACAATACGCATCAATCGCTGTCTACAATTTGTCGTTCATTAATCCGGCTTTCCAGCGGAGCAAAGAAGCCTCCCAAGCCACCATCATCCAAGTTGTAAACTCAACAAGACGACATTTTTCGAGTTTGGTTGGCGTAGAGGGGGCCGCTTCGGCTCTTGCAGCCAGGGCCGCTAAATCAGGGTTTGCAACTAAGTCTTCAGCTTGATTGCGGCCGTATTCGACCAGGCTGACGTGAGTATTAGGCTGTACGGCGGCAGTATTTTGTTTGACTTCAAGTCCGACATAAGCAAGTGAGAACACCACAGCCAATGCGGCGATGATTTCGGCGACGTTAGCCCAATCCGTATAGATTCAGCGTCTTCATCTACACAAGACCTTAATGGCGCCCAACCCCATCGGCGACTCCTAATTGCCGATTGCCTTTTAGACCGTCTAACCAAACGTATCCCCAAGCGCCCCCGACTCTCCGATGTTCGCGCCGGCTTAAGCCTGCGGCTCGATTTGAGATCGATCCGATACACTTCGTACACGCTCGCCCCCGACCTCCTGCCGACCCCACTACCAACAGTGCCCAGGCTCCAAGCCGAGCGACGGTCCGAAGATAGCTTCGATCTTGCCGCTGCCCACGCTTCGCGCTGCGGCGACGGCCATCTCCAGGGCATCGGGGCCGTCGTCGTGCGCCGCCTTCGGAAACAACCTCATCTGCTCCAGCAGCAGGGCGTGCCGCCGCGAGAACTGCAGCGTCCCGGACCGCACCAGCGGCTGAAGACTTTGAATCCGCGCCAGCTTATCGCTGGAGTGATGAACTGACTCGACCGGCAAGTAAAGCCCCTCGGCGTTGGATCGCCGGGTCAGCTCGTCCGCCAGGAGCGACTGGAACTGGTTGCTCTCGAAGGCGAACTTCATATACCTCCGCAAACGCTGGTAGGTCAGCACGCTTTCGATGATCAGGTCGGGCTTGCGACGGTGGATGTCAGCGTCGATCACGTACAGTATCCCGGTCGAAGAATCGCGCAGCAGGGTGATGATGGCCGAATCGTCTGCGTGTTTCCCCGATTTGCCGAGACTCGGATCGCACGCCCCGACCCAGCAGGCGTTTTTCCCAACCGAGGCAATGAGTTTTGCTGGCCCCTCCCAGCGTCCCGGCTCGCCCGTCCGACCATCGGGGGTTGCGCTGAATTTGAGTTTGCCGACTATCCCGCTCAGACGTCCCAGCCTCGTTCATCTGCCGCAGCGGCGCACTTAGGTCGCCGACGAAAAAGGATGAACAAACGGTCCTCAGGCAGACGTCTTCGCTCCCAGTATTGAATAGAACACGGGTAGCACGAGCAGCGTCAGCATGGTCGATGTCAGGACGCCGCCGATGACGACCGTGGCGAGGGGACGCTGAACCTCTGCGCCGACGCCTGTGTTGAACGCCATCGGGACAAAGCCCAAGGCGGCCACCAGCCCGGTCATCAAGACGGGACGCAGACGCATCATGGCTGTCTGTTCGATCGCTTCGTACATCGCCATGCCCTTATCGAGCAGGCTCCGAAGGTACGACACGAACACCATATCGCCGAGGACGGAAACGCCGGACATCGCGACGAACCCGACGCCTGCTGAAATGCTGAACGGCATGTCCCGGAGGTACAATGCAAGGATGCCCCCCACGGCGGACAGCGGTAGCGTAAGGAAGATACGAATTACATCCGTGACGCGACCGTAAGTGATATACAGCAGGATGAAGATCAGGCTGAGCGCAAGCGGCACCACAAACATCAGGCGGGTGGTTGCTCGTTCCAGATGCTCGAACTGTCCCCCGTATCGAACGAAGTAACCCGGCGGGAAGTCAATCTCAGACTCGATGCGAGTTCGCGCCTCGGCGACCAAGCTGGCCACATCACGACCGCGAGCATTGCACTGAACGACGACGCGGCGTTTGCTCCATTCACGATTGATCGTGGACGGTCCATCGACGATCTCCAAGTCCGCCAGGCGCGAGAGTGGCAGGAGTTGTCCCGAAGCGGTGGGGATCAGGAGGTTGGCTACGCGCTCCGGGTCTGTGCGGTACTCATCGGGCAATCGCACCGAGAGCGGGAACCGAACCTGACCTTGGCGAATCTCGCCGATGCGAATGTTGCCGATGGCGGCGATGAAATCCAGCACCTCGCTGGCGGGGACGCCGTGTCGCGCGAGCTGGTCTTGGCGCAACCGAATCTTCAGCATGGGCAAGCCCGTGACTTGCTCCGTTACCGTATCCGCACTGCCGGGAATGGATTTCAGAATGTCCTCGATCTGCCCGGCGATGGTTTTGAGTTGAACGAAGTCGTCTCCAAACACTTTGACGCCGAGATCGCTACGGATGCCAGCCACCATCTCGTTGACGCGCATTTCGATGGGTTGGGTGAAGATGGCTCGCATCGCGGGCATGGAGGCGAGCTTGCCCTCCATCATGAGTACGAGTTCCGCCTGCGTGCCGGCACTCTCCCATTGCGCTCGCGGGTGCAGCGTGATGAACACATCGGTCAGTTCGATTCCCATCGGATCGGTCGCCACCTCGGCGGTTCCCGTACGCGACCAGATGTCGTTGATTTCGTCCGGGAAGCTCTCCAACAGCAGGCGCTCGATCTGCGTTCCGTAGCGTACGGATTCTTCCACGGAGACACCCGCAAGACGCACGGTGTTGATCACAATAGCTCCCTCGGAAAGGCGCGGGATGAAGACCGCCCCGAGATTGAGCGCAATCCATACGGCGCTGACCAGAGCGACCGCCGTGGCGGAAAGAACCACTCCGCGAGCGCTGAGGACATAACGGAGCATGGGAGCATACGCCCGTTTTGCGAGCCGGACGAGAAGCGGCTCACGATCCTTGAGTTTTCTTGGAAGGAATAGGCTAGCCAGTACGGGCATGAGGGTTAGCGATGCGATCATCGAGCCAGCCAAGGCGAAGATCACGGTAAGCGCCATAGGCGCAAAGAGTTTGCCTTCGATCCCCTCCAGCGTGAGAATCGGAATGTACACGATCATGATGATGAGTTCGCCAAACATCGTCGGCTTACGGACCTCGATGGCGGCATCGCGCACGACCTCGATTCTGGTTCGTCCATCTTTGCTCTCGGCCAGATGCCGAACGCTGTTCTCGATCATAATGACCGAGCTATCCACGATGAGTCCGAAGTCGATAGCACCCAAGCTCATCAAACTGCCGGCGATGCCCACTCGAAGCATCAAGTTCCCCGCGAACAGCATTGAAAGCGGGATCGCCAGTGCAACAATCAGCCCAGCCCGGAAGTTCCCCAGAA
>JADFMZ010000197.1 GCA_022563615.1 Planctomycetota bacterium | reverse complement strand
CTTCGGCACGGAGATCGATTCATAACCGGCCATGAAGGCATGAAATCGATCCTCATCCAGTTGATCGGGCCAGGAAGCTGGATCTCCTCCGGCGATGATCGAGAACTGCAAGACCCCATTGGCCAGATCGACGACCCGCGGCGCGTAGCGCATCGAATCATAATCAACGACCGCAACAACCCGCTTCTCACGAAACAGGAGGTTCCCCGGATGCCAATCGGCATGAATGACGAGTTCCGGACGCCCCGACAAGTCAATCCGATTGACGACATCGGCGGCGCGATCATAGATGGACAGTAGAAACCGCACGAGCCCTTCCAGCTCCGCTTCGTTGCCTGCAAGGCTGTCATGCGAGCTTAGTGTCGAGCTGATGGCACACAGTCCTGTGCGAACGGCGGGAGCGTCGTGATAGTCTCCTCGCGGTTGGGCCAGCCAGGAGGGGGCGACGAAATCCTCCGTCGCGCGGTGAAACCGGGCCAGTACGGCGCCAGCGTCGTGCGCCTCTTCCGGCGTGTGGGCGAACGCGTGTCCGGGCACGAACTCGAACAATTCGTAGATGTAATCGCGCAGTTGCAGAAGCGTGCCGCCTGGAGCGAGCGTCGGAACTAGCTTGGCCAGGGGGAAGCCGCCCCGCACCAGATGATCCTGGACCCGATGGGCAAAAGGCACGCGTTGAAGACGGGCACGTTCCGCCCGCCGGCGCTTCAGCAGGAACTTTCCCCGCTGACAGACGATGCCAACCTTGGGGCTTCGGCGCGAGCCGCGAGCGAACTCCGTGATCGATTCCACGACCCCAAGGTCGTAGTGGCTCAAGACCACCGTCAGTTCTTCGGCGTCGAATTTCGCGCGATTGCGCTGCTGCAAGATGGTGTCCCTTCATCGACGGCATGGACAGGAACGCACCAGGTAGTACAATACGCAATACTCAATAACGCACGATCATAGAAACGCACGCGCGGAAGGTCAAAGATGAATCGTAGTCAAGCCTGGGCGTTGCTCAACGAATACATTAAGAACCCCGCCCTGATTCGCCACGCCCTGTGCGTGGAGGCTGCGATGCAGCACTACGCTCGGCTGCAGGGAGCGGATGAAACGGCCTGGGCGCTCACCGGATTGCTCCACGACTTCGACTACGAGCGCTGGCCTGACCCGCCGCAGCATACGCGCGAGGGCGCCCGCATCCTGCGCGAAGCCGGTTGGGATGAGGAAATCGTAGGGGCTATCCTTTCGCACGCACCGTGGAATCAAGAAGAGTATCCACACGACCGCCCCATCCGCAAGGCGCTGTTCGCCGTGGACGAACTCTGCGGCTTCATCTACGCGATCGCGCTGATGCGTCCCGAAAGACTCAATGGAATGGCTCCCAAGAGCGTCACCAAGAAAATGAAACAAAAATCGTTTGCCGCTTCGGTGTCACGAGATGACATCCACGAAGGCGCGAAGCTCCTGGATCTTCCCCTCCAGGACCACATCGCCCATTGCATCGAAGCGATTACATCCATCGCCGATCAGGTCGATCTGTCGCCCCCGTCCTGAGGCTCCGACTCACGCCACTTGGACCGTCTAACAAAACGTGTCTCGAAGCACCCACGATATTCCGACGTTCGCGCAGGCTGAAGCCTGCGGCTCGGCTTGGTAACGGCGCCTTACTCTCAGTCTTGGGGAGAGTCCGACCTGCTCTCATCGCAGTGCAGGGTCAGACGATCGCTTTTCCCGAGCTACGAGTTGGTCAGCCAGGCGCGTCGGCTCCGGCAGGCGGTATCGGGTGCAGCATCTCAAGGTGATCTCCACGGCAGCGTCGAGCGAAAGTAGGTGGCCTGTGCTGACGTAGATGGGTCGAACGCTCTGGCGCGTGCGAACAGCCACGCCGATTCGCTCGCCTTGATCCAGCATCGGCGTGGTCGATCCGCGCCGCTGCGGAAGTGAACCGCACCGGCCTATCAACAGACTCTTGGCACATCCGAGACTGGGGCGATCGATCAACAGCCCGACGTGACAGGCCAGCCCGAACCGCCGGGGATGGGCGTATCCCTGACCGTCGAACAAAAAGACATCGGGTTCACATTGGATTTTGCGCAGGGCAGCCAGGATCGCCGGCGCTTCCCGAAACGACAGCAAACCCGGCACGTAGGGGAATCGCAGCTTCCGGCGCGCGACCTGTTGCTCGACGACTTTTTCGGCCTGAACGTCCCAAACCACCACCCCGGCGATGCATTCGTCTTTGTCATGTGAAAAGGCCAGGTCGGCGCCGGCCGCCAACCGCAGGCGTTTGACGCAGCCTCGTCGCACGACCCGCCCGGTCAGGTTTCGTTGAATCCGAATCGCCTGTGCGGGTGTGACCGACCAGGCGTGAGGGGTGCGCGACAGGTTCACTCGCCGCCGGCCGCACGTCCCAACAAGTTCATACGATCGCCCAGCGCGACGTGCGTGGTCCGCTTGACGTGTCGGCGCAGGTACTTGATCTCGACCTCGGCGCCGACCGGGGTGAACTGCACCACCCTGACCAGATGGTCCGAGCTTTCGATCGGAACCCCGTCGAACTCGACGACGATGTCATCGGGTTGAAGGTTGGCCTTGGCCGCCGGGCCGTTGGGTGGGGATATACGAATGATTCGCGCTCCGCGCGGCCGGTTCATATCCGCGACGCGCCGGGATCGAGGCGCCTCCACGTCGTTCACCTCGATGCCGAGGAAACCATAGCGAACCACTCGACCGGCTTGGAGCGTTTCCAGCACGCGCCGCACGTTCTTGTCGACGGGAATGGCAAAGCCGTGGCCTTCGCTGACGCCCGAGCTAGTTTCAATCGCAACCACCACGCCGATCACCTCGCCGTCGAGATTGAACAGAGGCCCGCCGCTGTTGCCCGGATTGATCGCGGAAGAAGTTTCAATCAAGTGGCCATAGTAACGCTGTTGCGGATCGGCGCTGAGTCGACGCGTCATCTGCCGGCCCAGCGCACTGATCACGCCATAGGTCAGCGACGATCGGCCTCGGTTGTCAAAGGCCAGGCCAAACGGGTTCCCACAGGCGAACGACCATTGATTGACCTTCAGCTTTGCCGAGTCGCCAAGACGGACCGGACGTAGCCCTTCTGCCTCAATCTTGAGCACCGCCAGATCGCTGCGGACGTCCGTTTGTACGACCCGAGCCTCGAACTGCAGGCCGTTGTGTAGTGTGATCGAGATCACGTGGGCGTCTTCAATCACATGTTCATTCGTGGCGATGTAGCCCGCAGCGTCGATGATGAAACCGCTGCCCTGGCTGATCGGCAAGCGAGCCTGCCTGGAGTGGCGGTCGGCAGGATCGCGGACTTGATAACACCGGATGGCAACCACACTGGGTCGAACCGTGTCGGCTAATGTGACAAAGGCCTTCTCCAGTGCTTTCAAGTCGGCCAGCTTGTAGAGTGTCGGCGGCGCAGCCGGGCTGGTGAGAGGATAAAACAGGACCGCGGCTACGAGCGCACGTAGCGCCCACGCGTTCCTACTTCCTTTGAGGCCCGATGCTCTGCGTCGACCCATTCGCACACTCTCCTCTCGTTTTCCGGTCCTGCCCTCTCTAACCGCTCGTCCCATTATAGCACCATGACCGGTCAAGGCACTCCAACAAAACCGAGCCGATGGGCTAAGCCCGCGCGAACTTTTCGCTGCTTCGACGGCCCCCAACCCCGTTTTGTTGGAGTGCCTAGGTCAGAAGGGTCCGCGTAACGCCTGGAAGGGATAATTCGCCCCGAAATCGGACCCGACATATTCCTACCTTTGACCTGCCAGTCTGTGACTTTTTCCGCCAGGAATGGTCGGACGGAGTGAGGCACCGCTGGGAAGCAACCGGTACGCAAACCCGCAACAGGGAATGCTGGCAGAGAGCGCGTTGGAGATGGCTTTTTCTGCGCCACGCCCGCAACGTGTGTTATCCGCCGGCCACTATCTCTTGGATGGCGGCGCGGTCTTCGCGCGATCGGCGACGGCTGTTGCCAGCGATTCAAAACTGCGCTGCGGCGCCTCGACCCACGGCTCGATACCCAACGTGCCCAGCGCCGCGGAAGTCGTGGGTCCGATGCTGGCAAAGGGGAGTTCCACCCGTCCGATGGCGTGGACGGCCGACGGGCTCGCCACCGAAACCACATCCACACGCCGGATCACCTCGCGATCAAAAGCGCGGGCGGAGGTCTCATACATCACCGGGCTGAGCACCTCCACACCGGGCCAAGCTTTGGGCGCCGACGCTTCCGATGATCGCGGGTAGCAGATCGTTCCGTGTTTCACGCGGCTGCGCAGATCTTCAAAGAGGCTTTCGCGCGTGCCGCCTGAACAAACCTGTTGCACGCGCAGGCCTTTGGCCTCTGCAGCACGACGCGTTTCCTGCCCGACCACAGCGACGCGCGGGATCCGTGAATGCACGCAAGCAACCGCTTCGATCGCGTACACGCTGGTCAACACCAGCCAGTCGTCCGGGCCGAGGTTGCGAATCGCCTCCGCACAATCATCCACCAGACGCCGAGCGATGACCGGTTCCAGAACAGCATCGAGGCCGACCACGCTAAAGGCTCTGCTCAGCGGACCCTCCGGCTCTTCGTCGCGCGTGACCCAAACTCTCATGACGGATCTCCGAGATCGCGGATCAATCGATCAGCCAGCCGCCGTCCGATCGACTGTGGATCGTCACCGACCTCTCGGCCTTCCACCACACGCCGGCCGTCGTCGCTGAAGAACTGCCCGTGCAAGCTAATTTGACGACCCTCCAGGACCGCCAGCGCTCCGATCGGCGTGTGACAGCCGGCGCCGCTCGCGTGGAGAAACGCCCGCTCAGCCTCGGTTGAAGCGCGCGAAGGTCCATGTTCGATTTCCGCAATCAACGGGATCACCGCATCGTTGACTCGCGCCTGAATCGCCAGCGCCCCTTGGGCCGGCGCGGGCACGAAACGGTCCGTAGGAAGGTCGATCCGATGCGGCGGATGGAGGTTAAGGCGTTTCAGTCCCGCAGCCGCCAGCACGACGCCGTCCAGACCCTCGCTTTGGAGTTTGTCGATTCGCGTGGGAACGTTTCCGCGAATGGGCACAATTTCGACGTCGGCAAATCGCCGGAGCTGCGCCGCTCGACGCGGGCTGCTCGTGCCGACCCGAAAGCGCCGAGAAAGCTCGCGCAGCTCGACGGGCTTCCTCGTGACCAGGACATCGTGAACCACTTCCCGCGCTGGCACAGCCGCCACGATCAGACCCGGCGTCACGGTGGTCTGGAGGTCCTTGTAGCTGTGCACGGCAAAGGCAATGCGATCCTGCAAGAGCGCCTGTTCGATCGCCCCCACGAATCCGCCGACGGGCCAGTCGGGGCCAAAGAGCTGTTCCTTGGCTACGTCGCCGTGTGTTTTGATGATGACTTCTTCGATGGACAGCGACGGGTGCGCTGTTCGCAGCAGGTCGCAAACCCATCGCGTCTGGCACAGCGCGAGCTCGCTGCCGCGCGTCCCCACGCGTAAAGAGGTCATGAGGCGATGCTCCCAAAGGCAGCCTCGGCGGCTTCGATTGCCTGCGCCAGGGCGGAATCATCGTGCGCCGACGAAACAAACAGGGCCTCATAGCCTGACGGAGGAAGCCACACGCCTCGATCGAGCATCGCCCGGAAGAACCGGGCATACCGCTCGTGGTCGCAGGCCTGGGCGTCGTCGAAGTTGTGCACCGGCTGATCCGAAAAGGCGATGCCGAACAGACCTCCACAAACGGACGATTGCAACGCAATACCGGCGTCTCGGGCTGCCGCTACGAAGCCATGCGCCACGCGGGCCGCCTTGGCGCGAATCGATTCGTAAAATCCTTCCTGCTGACAGAGTTGCAAGGTGGCTATTCCAGCGGCCATGCCGATGGGGTTTCCGCTGAGCGTGCCGGCCTGGTAGGTCGGCCCGAGCGGGCTAACTTGCGACATCAGTGTGCGCGACCCGCCGTAGGCCGCCACCGGCATCCCCCCGCCGATCACCTTGCCCAAACAGGTCAGGTCCGGTTTGACACCGCACACGTTTTGAAACCCGCCCCATGCGACGCGAAATCCGGTCATCACCTCGTCGAATACAAGCAGGCTACTGTGTTGATCGCACAACGAGCGGAGGCCTTCGAGAAATCCCGCCACGGGCTCGACGCAGCCCATGTTACCGGCCACCGGCTCGACGAGAATCGCGGCGACCTCGCGGCCGGCTTCCTGCATGATCCGCCGTACCGCGTCCAGGTCGTTGTAGGTGGCCAGCAGCGTCGAAGCCGCAAAGGCCGCAGGGACTCCGGCTGAGTCGGGCACG
>JADFMZ010000196.1 GCA_022563615.1 Planctomycetota bacterium | reverse complement strand
GCATGTCTTGGAGGCGATGATGAACATGGCCACGAAGACATGGCGATGCCACCCGCCGCCCGGCCAAGCCACCCGACTTCGGCGACGTCGAGGGCCGCGCCGGCGAATGAAGAAAAAAGGTGCGTCCGGGACGCACCCTACGCGACTGGTCCGCCGTGAGTGACGCGACCACACCACCGACCGCGGAGCCGTTGAGCTGCAGGAGGCGTGGTTCGACGAGACGTTCGAGCTGCTCGCCAGGTGGCCTACGCTACCTGAAACGGCCAGATCCACGGCACCAGGGTTACGGTGGTGATCCACATCAGGCCGTTGAGCGGTAGGCCGATTCGCAGGTAATCCGTGAAGCGATATCCGCCCGGCCCGTAGACCATCAGGTTGGTTTGATACCCGATTGGCGTGGAGAAGCTGGCCGACGCCGCCATCATCACCGTGATGATAAATGGCATCGCGTGGACGCCGAGTTTCTCCGCAGTAGCCACCGCGATGGGAAAGACCAGCACCGCCGCCGCATTGTTCGTAATGGTTTCCGTGAACAGCATGGTCACGCCGTAGATGATGGCTAAGCTCAGCCAGGGGTTCTCTCCAGCCAGGTTGATCAGGGTGGATGAAATCGCCTCAGCCGCGCCGCTGACGTAGAGAGCACGGCCCAACCCCAGGGCGGCGGCAATCACGATCAAGACCTGAAAGTCCACGCTCTTGCGGGCCGTCGTCGCCGAGCAACAGCGGGTGATGATCATCAAACCAGCCGCCAACATCCCGGCCGGCAGCAATTCCAACCACCCGGCGGTCACCGAGGTCACCATGCCGATCAGAATGAATAGCGCGATCAAGGCGCGTTCATGTCGCGGCGGGCTGGAATCCTGCACCGGGCTGACCAGAAAAAAGTCTCGCGAGTTGCGATGCTGCTCGACAAAGGAGGGCGTAGCTTCGAGCAGGAGTGTATCGCCCGCCCGCAGCACGATGTCACCGATCTTGCGGCGAATGCGCTCCCCATTGCGGGCCACGGCAATGACCACCGCTCGATAGACCGTGCGGAACTTTCCGTCCCGGATGGTTCGTCCGACCAGCGGGCAACTGTTGGACACCGCCGCCTCGATCAGACACCGCGTCGATCGCGGCGCCGTCAGCTTGAACACCTGATCGGTGGCCGGTTTCAGGCCTCGTATTTTTTGCAAATCCACGACGGATTCGACGATGCCGACAAACACGAGTCGGTCGTCGGCCTGAAGCGGTTCCTCAGGCGACACGGCAGGGAGAATCCGTCCGTCGCGTTCGATCTCGGCCAGATACATGCCCAGGAGATGGCGCAGGCCGGCTTGTTCGATACTCTTGCCCACCAGCGGGCTGCCGGGCTCGACCAGCATCTCGACCGTGTACTCCCGAGGGTCTTGAAGCTGGGTCATCAAGGGTTTGCGGTCCGGCAACAACCGGCGGCTAAAGAGGAGGATGTAGATCATCCCCACCACGGCGCAGGGCAGCCCGACCCAGGTGATGTCAAACATCGCCAGCTTTGGCAGGGGAGTCTCGCTTTCGACCATGCCGTTGATGACGAGGTTCGTGCTGGTGCCGATCAAGGTGCAAGTTCCGCCCAGAATCGCTGCGTAGCTCAGCGGGATCATCAGCTTGGAGGGTGCGAGGTTGTGTCGCTTGGCCCAATCCTTCACCGCCGGGACCAGCATGGCGACGACTGGGGTGTTGTTGAGAAAGGCACTGCTGACCAGCACCGGCAGGGTCATGCGCGCCTGTGCCCGAACCAGAGAACGTGGGTGCCCCCATAGCGCCTGGACGACCCAGCGGATCCCCCCCGTTTCTCGAACGCCGGCGGCTACGACGTATAGAACCCCGACCGTGACCATGCCCTCGTTGGCCAGGCCCGCGAGCGCGTCGGACGCATCCAACACCCCGCTCAGCAGCAGGAGAGTAAGACCACCCAAAAGGACGACATCGGCGCCGATCCGAGTGAAGATCAAGACGGACAGCACCAGCACCAGGCACCCGACCGTCGCCCACGCATCCCACGTCACGTCCGGTTCTCCTGACCAGGCTGCACCCTCCCTTGGCCAATCGGGAGGGCGGCAAGGTCGATAACATGTACGGCCGTGAGGCCCTGTTCGGACACCCATGGCGTAGCCTGACCCCGGTCCGGTTGAACCGTACCACCCGGTTGGCTGCAAAAGTTAGCCCGCATAGCTGTTCTTGTCCATCCTTGCCACATCGCCCGCCAGGCGTGACTTGTGACCGAAGCGGCCATGGAGAAGAGTCCCTCACTAGCCGCATGTTTGTGGAAATGGGATAGTCCGCCGTCCGCCCGCCCTGGTCCGGCCCGAAACCGTTTGGCACTCCCGAATCGATCTGCTATAGTCCTCGCTCCGCTCAGGGTGATTGGCGCTCACGCTGATGCGGGTCGATCCGGAGATTCCCGGAAATTGGAACGATTCCAGGTAAGCACCGGTTGTCCGGGTTGGTGCTCCATCTTACGTGAAACGATGGGTGGCATGGTCCTACGTCGGTCCGGCCATTACAAATCGTCAGGCTCCACGGCTTGGCCTTGCCGGACCGTGCCGCCTTTCAAACAGGAATAACCTTGCACCGGTTCGACGGTGCTGAAGGGGTGGGCAATGTCCCGCCCGAATACGTTTGGATTACAAGGAGAAGCTTCGTTGAACGCGAAACGTGTTGGTTCGTTCGGTTGGCTGTTGGCTACGTGTGCCGTGTGTTTGCTGTGCCCGGTTGCGGTCTTCGCACAGGGGGAAGCACCGGCGACGGGCGCCACCGACGTTGAATCCATTTCCTGGTCCCTCTGGCTTATATGGATGATTGCGCCGGTCGCGGCCCTTATCGCCCTCTACTTCGCATGGCGTTTTTACCGCGAGATGCTCGACTGCGACGAGGGCGATGAAGACATGATCCGCATATCCGGGTACGTCCGCGAAGGAGCGCTGGCCTACCTCAAGCAGCAATACAAGGTCGTGGCCGTCTTTTTCGTCGTCGTCTCAGCCATCCTGTTTTATATGGGGTGGGTTTTGCACGTTCAGCATCAGATCGTGTTCGCAGCCTTTTTGACCGGCGGTTTCTTCAGCGGCTTATGCGGCTGGCTGGGAATGAACACGGCCACGCGGGCATCGCATCGCACCACCGCCGGCGCCCGCAGATCGCTCAACGACGGTTTGGTGGTCGCGTTTCGCAGTGGCGCGGTGATGGGATTGATCGTGGTGGGCTTCGGCCTGATCGATATCGCCATGTGGTTCCTGTTCCTCAAGACGGGCATCCTTCCGTTCGATTTCGCCCAGAACATGACCCTGAACGAGATCACGGTCGTCATGCTGACGTTCGGCATGGGCGCCAGCTCGCAGGCCTTGTTCGCGCGGGTGGGCGGGGGCATCTATACCAAGGCCGCTGATGTCGGCGCCGACCTGGTCGGCAAAATCGAGGCCGGCATTCCCGAGGATGATCCTCGAAATCCCGCCACGATCGCCGACAACGTCGGGGACAACGTCGGAGACGTCGCCGGAATGGGCGCCGACTTGTACGAGTCCTATTGCGGCTCCATCCTGGCTACGGCTGCTCTAGGCGTCGCCGCCGCCGCCGCGTTGTATGGAAACACATCAGCCGGCTATGAGGCGGCGTTCAGGATGCTCACCGCTCCGATGGTTCTGGCCGGCATCGGGATCCTGCTCTCCATCGTGGGCATCTACATGGTGCGCACGAAGGAAGATGCCACGATGGGCCAACTGCTCAACGCCCTGAGAACGGGCATCTGGGGCGCCAGCGCGTTGATTGCCATCGGCTCCCTTTTCGTTTGCTTCTTTCTGTTGCGAGACATCCAAGGCGTGAGCTGGTGGGGTATATGGTTGGCGATCCTGGTGGGTCTAGCCGCCGGCAACATCATCGGCTTCGCCACCGAGTATTACACCAGCTACGAGTTCCCGCCTACCCGAATGATCAGTGAGCAATCGCTTACCGGGCCGGCCACGGTCATCATCGCGGGCGTAGCCGTCGGAATGAAAAGCACCTGGGCATCGTTGATCACCATCATCGTCGCCATTATGGCAGCTTTCATCGCCGCGGGCGGCAAGGAGGAGTTCCTGCTGGGTCTCTACGGCATCGGCATTGCGGCCGTGGGAATGCTAGCCACGCTGGGAATCACGTTGGCGACCGACGCCTACGGACCCATCGCCGACAACGCCGGCGGCAACGCCGAGATGACCGGCCAGGACCCCGAGGTGCGCAAGCGCACCGACGCCTTGGATTCGCTCGGCAACACGACCGCCGCGTCGGGTAAAGGTTTTGCCATCGGCTCCGCGGCCCTGACGGCGCTCGCTTTGCTGGCCGCCTATGTCGAGGAAGTTCGCATTGGACAGGTCCGCGAGGCGGCAAGCATAATCATGGAAACCCTGCCCGACATGACCACACCGGATGAGGACATGGCCACCTATTACGGGCATGGCAAGTTTGCCGTGCGTATTGGCGAAGGAAAAGACGATCGCGACTTCAGTTGTTTGATGCTGCTGGAGCCGAGCACTCCGCCGGAGGATCTGACTCCGGGTACGGTCATCCGCGGTTTTTCGGAACCGGACGAGGAACATGTCATGATCGCCGAGTTTAACGGTCATTCGCTGCGCCTGGTGGCGGCCCGACGGGCGTCGTTGGATCAATACATGACCTTCTACAACGTCACCCTGATGAACCCCAAAACGCTGTGCGGTCTCTTCAGCGGCGTGTTATTGGTGTTCGTATTCTGCGCCATGACCATGCAGGCGGTGGGGCGAGCGGCCAATGAAATGATGATCGAATGTCGAAACCAGTTTGATAAAATGCGCGCGTATCTGCGCGATCAAGGGAAGGACGAAGCCTTCGCCAACAATCCCGACAACTGGCCTCGAACGCAGATCGAATACAAGGGCCAAAAGCTCCCCGACTACACCCGTTGTGTGGCCATCTCCACCGTCAGGGCTCAACGCGAGATGATTATCCCATCGGTGATGGCCATCACCGCGCCCATTCTGGTCGGGTTAATTTTCGATGTTCCCGGGGTGATGGGCTTGTTGGCGGGCGGGCTCACCAGCGGCTTTGCGGTGGCGATCTTCATGGCCAACGCCGGCGGGGCCTGGGATAACGCCAAGAAGTGGATCGAGCTGGGACACCACGGCGGCAAGGGCAGCGACGCCCACAAAGCCAGCATCGTTGGCGACACGGTTGGCGACCCCTTCAAGGATACTTCCGGCCCAAGCCTGAACATCCTCATCAAGCTGATGAGCATGGTCAGCGTGGTCTTTGCCGGCGTGATCGTCAAATACGCCCCAGCAATCAGCGAATTTCTGGGCTTGGGGTAACTCTACACTACCCTCCAAGCCGGACGTTGCGTGAAGCAGGCGGCTCGCTCATTCCTCGCAGGCCGGGACGAGGATCGGGTCTTTGAGCTCGATCACGTCGTCCGGGAAGTCGAGATCGACCACGGTATCCTCGTTGATGTCGATCAGGAAGCTCTGCTCACAGCCGTCACGCACGACAGTCACTTCGATCTGGTCGGGTCGCGGAAAGTCAGGAGTCGGAACTCGTGGCCCCAGAATATTCGTGCAGGGTTCCCGAAAACCCGCAGTGAAAGAGAACGCAAAAGTCCCGTCAACACCGGTCAGAGGAGTAGGCGGACTCTTGAGACCGCTCCGATCCGAGGCTACCCCCGATATGAAACCAATCACTTCACCAGCCGTGAGCGTTCGGACACCAATCGGAATATCGCTCAACCCTTCCAGCGTGTCGGCATCCAAAACCTTCCCACGCACTACGACGTAATCAACTAAATCTCCAGGCAAAAAGCAATTCCAACACCCAAACAGCGGGAGCGAGACAAGAATACTGCCCAGCATTGGAACTCCCAGTCGTGCCTGTCGCCCCCGCCGGGGCCATCTCTCTCTTGGGACCATAGGAAACGCTCCTTATTTATCATCGCCGCAGCATTGATCGTTGAACCAATAACCGATTCGGCACGACCCTGTGAAGAGGTCAGGATCAGGTGAAGGGCAGCCACTCGTTGGGACACAATCCGGGTCGTCGAATTTCCCGCAACGCTCATTCTTCGCAGGGCGGGACGAGGATCGGGTCCGTCAGTTCGATCACGTCGTCCGGGAAGTCAAGATCGACGATCGTATCCTCGTTGACGTCGATTAGGAAACTGGATTCGCATCCATCCCTCACGACGGTCACTTCGATCTGATCGGGGCGGGCCAGTACCGGTGGAGGGATGCGTGGGCCTAGTGCTCTGTCAGCGTTGCTTTGATGGGTTGAATCGGGCATTCTTGTCGTCTGGCGGGTGGTCCGCCGAGGCAAGGAG
>JADFMZ010000195.1 GCA_022563615.1 Planctomycetota bacterium | reverse complement strand
GAGCCATCAGACTCAGCCAAGAGCGAGATCAGGGCGTCGGCCTTTTCACGATCCACCGCCGGAAGCGTACTTTTCTTCGTAAGTTTCCAGAGTGCGGCCGACAGTTCCCGGGCCCTCGAAACGACATCCAAGTCCGTCTTCGGCTCCGGTGCAATCATGGATTCCATGCCTCGCGCTTGCCGCGCGAGACGATCGAACTCCACGAGCAGTTCGGTTTCCTCGACGGAGGCCAGCAGGTCGATCCAGTGCGGTTTGCCGATCCAGTTGAAGGTCCGGCGCCCGAGATCGACCATGCGTCCCGTGTCGGTGTAGTCTCGGATGTATTCCGGCATGGTCACGAAGATCTGGTTGAAGCTGGTCCAAAACCCGGACATGATCAGGAGGAACAGGGCGAACCGCCAGTTGCTGCAGTGCATCCTCTTGCCCAGCGCGCTGCGCTTTCTGCCGCCGTGGTCATCCGGTCGCCCACTGTCGCGCGGCAAAGCGAGATCCCAGAGGATGTTCAGTGCGAGCCACGCAACGATAAACACGGCGCAATGCGTCCACGTAAACCAGGTCCATCGGAATCCGGGGATCATCAACGCAACCAGGACGACAAAGACGGTGAGGAAAAATCTCAGGTTCCCCAGAACCTCCACCGCATTCTCCATTACCTTACGGAGCGAGCGCGCCCCCGCCGAACCGGCCTCGGTAGTCGGTTCCTTGTAGAAAATCAGAACGATAACCAGATTGACCGCAGCCCACCCGCTGCATGCGAGAAACACATAATCCCAACTCACGCTGCGCACCGCACCGGCGACAAGCGGCCCCAGAAACCCGCCGATGTTCACCATCATGTAAAAGATGCCGAATCCGGTACTGGAGTTGCTCTCGTCCGTAAGCCGGGCGACGGTTCCAACCACAACCGGTTTGAAGATCGCCGCAGCAATAGCCACCAGCATGAACGCCCCGAGGAAGGTCGGCATCGTCGTGGCCTTGCCCAGCAAATAATAGGAGAGAACCATTCCCACGTAGGCGATGGTAAACATCTTCCGATAGCCGTAACGATCCGCCAGGGCGCCCGTCAACACGGGGAACAGGTAGAGAAAAAACGGAACAATGGCCTGGATCTGACCGCGTTGCACGGACGTGAAACCCAAGCCGCCCGTTTCCTTCGGCCCCGTAATGTAAAGGGAAGACAGAGCGTAAAACCCATACCAGGCCATCCGCTCGAAAATTTCCATCGTGTTAGCCACCCAGAAGGTGGCTGGGTAGCTCTTGATCTGGGCGAAGAAACCGGGGTTAGCTGATTGCACCGATCAATCTCCTGTTCGTAATCTTCCCGGAGCCGCGACCGTAAGGGAGTGGTCCGACGGTGTCGTGTCCGGGTTTTCGCGTCAACGGATCTCTTCGCCGTCGCTTGGATGGGGTTTAGATTCGTCGCCCAAACCGCTTTTTGAGGAATCGGCATCAGGAGGCCGAGCACCGGACGACACCCCGGAACCCGCCGGCAAGGTCGGCACTGAAATCCGGTCCGGAGCGGTCGGCGCCGTCGGCATGATTGGCTGAGGCGGACCCGCCGCCATCGCCCCGCCCGACGGCAAGACGATCGGAGGACGTTTCCGCGCGCACCACCAAAGCCAAATCGTCAGCAACGCAAATGGGAACAGCGAAAGCGCACTCCACCAGGCTTCGGAAAGACCCCAATGGATGGATAAGAAATCGAGCTTGTCCCAAATCCAGGGGAACAGGTGGACCGGAGATACCCGTTCCACATTCCCCACCAATGGATTCAACCACTTCGGATCGGCCCACCACCAACCGATAAGCGCCGCCACGCCAGCCAGCGCCACGCCCATCAATCCTTGGCCGGCCACCAATCCCGAGGACGCCAAGACACCTGCGTCATGATCGCTCTTCTCTTTTTGTTTGCGCTGGACCGACCAACGGATGATGCCACCGACCATGATGGGGGTCGAAAGTCCCAGCGGCAGATACAACCCGACGGCCACCGGCAAGGCGGGAATACCGAGCATCTCCATGATCACCGCCGACGATCCACCGATCATGATGAGCGTCCAGGGCACCTGACCGCCCAACACACCCTCAACCAGAATCTTCATAATGCTGGCCTGGGGCGCCAGGAGCGGATAGGGGTGATCGGCCGTCGGTTCTCCAAAACCATACGTGTTGTTGAGCAGCAACACGACGCCCGCGACCGCCACCACCGACGTGAGCACGCCGATCGTCTTGCCGATCTCCTGTTTGTAGGGCGTCGCCTTGACGAGAAAGCCGGTCTTAAGATCCTGCGACATGTCTCCGGCAACCGCGATGGCCATCGCCACGATGGCGCAAATGACCAGACAGGTTGTCTTGATCGCGGTCAGGTCAACCAGGGAGGGATCCTCAGCCCGATCGATCACGAAAAACTTGTACACCAACGCGGTGGCCAGCAACGTCGCAATTGTCATGCCCGAGATAGGATTGGAGGAACTTCCGACCATTCCGACCAGGCGCGACGATACCGTCACGAAAAAGAACGTGAAGATCACCACGGCGATCACGCCGATGTGGTCCAGCTTGATCGCTTCGACTCGCCACATCGCGTAGCCGATGCCGGCGATCGCCAGCAGCACGATGAGCGAAGGCACATCTCGATCCGTTCGGTCTCGTTTGACTTTGCCCGACGTGAAGACGCCGCCGACCATCTGCCGGAATGACGCGACGATCGTCGGCAGGCTCCTGAACAACGAGATCAGCCCACCGATGGCGACCGCCCCGGCGCCGATGTAGCGGATATAGTTGGACCAGATATCCTGCGGGGACATTTGGGAGATCAGCATCTTGGCTGATGGGAACACCGGCTCTTGCAGCGCTTGTCCGAAAAAGGCGATGGCGGGGATCAGCATGAACCACGCCATCATCGCACCGGCGAGAATCATCGCCGATACGCGCGCGCCGAGGATGTAACCCACACCCAGAAGCGCCGGCGAGGAGTCGAGCTGCGCCTCGGTCCGAAACCGGCGGATGTCGATCGTGCCGGTCTCGGGCCAGGCGCCAACCGCGCCGAAAAAGTAATAGACCGCCCCGACCAAAGAGCCCCAGATGACCGGCTTGGCCCCGGCGCCGCCGCGCTCGCCCGATTCGAGAACTTCGGCGCAGGCAACGCCTTCTGGGAAAGGGAGCACCCCATGCTCTTTCACGATCAGAACCCGCCGCAGCGGGATCATGAACAGCGTGCCCAACATGCCGCCGACGGCGCCCCAGATCACCATCTCCCAATAGGCGGGATCCTGGCCCATGATGAACAACGCAGGAATGGTGAAGATCATGCCGGCGGCCAGGCTTTCCCCGGCTGAGCCGACCGTCTGAACCATGTTACTTTCCAGGATCGTGCCGCGTTTCAGCAGCGTGCGAAGGATCAGCAGGGACATGACGGCAGCCGGGATCGACGCGGAGATGGTCATCCCGACTTTCAAGCCGACGAAGGCGTTAGCCGCCGCCAGCAACGCGCCGATGAAGACGCCCAGTACGACCGCCAGGAATGAGAACTCGCGCATCATGATCCTTTCGCGTCGATCCAACCGGCGTTGGCCGGTTTGTGGACCGCACCAGCAGCGGCGGCACTATAATGCCCCGACCTCGGGATGTCCAAGATCCCAGGTTCAAGGTTGAAGATTAAAGATTAAAGATTGAAGGTTGAAGGTTGAAGATTGAAGGTCATTTGACCTTTGACTTTCCTCTGTTTGATTCTCCAAACCGTTAGGGCTATCGTGCAACCTGTCGCCTGGGAAATCGTTTCATTTTGTTGAGGAGTCGCCATGACCGTTGCGACCGGTACCGAGTTTGGCGCGATTGCCGCCGTCGATCCTGAAATCCACCCAGCCATGGTGGCTGAGGTCCGTCGCCAGCAGGAGACGATCGAGTTGATCGCGTCGGAGAACCACGTGTCTCGCGCCGTGCTTGAAGCCTTGGGTTCGGTGTTCACCAACAAATACGCCGAGGGCTATCCCGGCAAGCGCTACTACGGCGGTTGCGAGAACATGGACAAGGTCGAGGATTTGGCCCGGCAGCGTGTCCGGCGGCTTTTCGGATGCGATCACGCCAACGTCCAGCCGCACTCCGGCAGTCAGGCCAACGCAGCCGTCTATCTGGCTGTGCTGAAACCGGGTGACACGATTCTGTCACTGAGTCTGGCCCACGGCGGGCATTTGTCGCACGGGCTCAAGGTCAACATGAGCGGGCTGCTGTACAACATCGTCGCTTACGGCGTGGATCCCAAGACTGAACAGTTTGACTTCGCCGAAATCCGCCGGTTGGCGCGGGAGCACAAACCCAAGCTAATACTGTCCGGCGCGTCGGCCTATCCACGCACGATCAACTTCGACATTTTTTCCGAATTGGCGGACGAGGTCGGCGCCTTGCACATGGCCGACATCGCCCACATCGCCGGCATGGTGGCCGTCGGCTTGCACCCCAGCCCGGTGCCGACGGCGGCGTTTGTCACCAGCACCACGCACAAGACGCTTCGCGGCCCACGCGGCGGCTTGATTATGTGCAAAGAGGCGCACGCCAGGAAGATCGACTCACGGATCTTCCCCGGCAGCCAGGGCGGACCCCTGATGCACTGCGTCGCCGCCAAGGCCGTCGGCTTCGCCGAAGCGCTCAAACCGCAATTCAAGACCTACCAGCAGCAAATCCTCAACAACGCCAAGGCCCTGGCTGACGGACTGGTCGCCAAAGGCAATCGTCTCGTCTCCGGCGGAACAGACACCCACCTCATGCTGCTCGACCTTCGGCCGGCCTATCCCGACGTGACCGGCCAGCAGGCTGAGGATTGGCTGGTGGCAGCCGGCATCGTGGTCAACAAAAACATGATTCCCTTCGACCAGCGCAAACCGACGCAAACCAGCGGCCTGCGCATCGGTACACCCGCAACGACGACACGCGGCATGAAGGAGCCGGAGATGGTCGTCATCGCCGATTGGATTGATCGCATCCTCCGCTCGCGCGGAGACGCCCGGACCATCGCATCCGTCAACCACGAGGTCCGCTCCCTATGCGAGCAGTTCCCGCTGTATTCGGAATAGGGCGCGCGAACAAGACCGAGCCGCGGGCTTCAGCCCGCGCGATCATCCCGCAGCTTTGACCGTTCGAAACCTTGTCTGCATCCGGCGGCTTCCCGCTAACGTTCCGCTCCGATCATCTTTCGAATGTCGGTGACGATCTGAACGGTTGTTGCGCGAAGCTTCGCCTTTTTGACGATGAGGTCGTCGCGCGACGGATGGCCCCCAAAGAGCTGAACGTGAAAGCGCAATGCGTTGGACGTGCCGGACGGTCGAATCGTCAGGTGCGATCGGCGCTGCTTATCGAAATAGAAACGGTATCCCTCATCGGGAAAGCCCGGCCAGTTGATCGCATCGTACTTGCCGGTTCGATAGGCGACCGCGCCGATGACCGGCAAGCCGCCAAGCTCCAACCCATCCAGAGCAGAATGGTCCGCACGGCGGACCCTACCGGATTGCGAGCGGATGTTACAAAATAACTCTTCGGCTGTGTCCAGGATGTTCCGCTTTTTGGTATACCCAGCCAGGCCTTCATACTCGCCGTCGAGCGGGTCGGGTTCATAGTGAGTCGCGTACAAGCCAATGTCGGGATCGAGGTAAATCTTCTCGTCGGCTAGATCCAGAAGATTGGTGCCCTCCTCTTTTGCATATTGAGCCAACTCAGCCACTAAGACGGCTGCAAAGGCGCCGTCTTTGTCGCGGACGTGACCGTCGCGCCCGAGCGATCGCTCATCGGGCGGCACGCCCCCGAGAATGGAAAAGCCGTTGCTTTGCTCCAGGGCGCCCACGTTAATGCAGCGACGCGTGTCATCCATCGCCTCCCAGGAATGCAGCGTTCGATTGCAGACGGTATCGCTCGAATCGCGCCGGCCCTCTTCGTACGAAAGCAGCGCGCCGTCTTGCGTCAATCCGTCGGTGTCCTTGCCGGCGTGTAAATCCCAGATCGCCCGCGTGGCAGCCGCCAACTGCGCAAAGCCCACCCACGTCTTGAGGACTCCCAGGCCGAACTTCCGCGCCAGGCGCACCAGTAAATCCGTCGTCGTGTGCGACAGGGCGATGAACTTCCGCTCGGCGTCGCGCACCCGGCCATATTTTTCGATTTCCCGCGTCAGTCGGTACCACAGAATCAGCGTCCAGACCTCATCGGCGGATAGCAAGGCGTAGTCACGAAGCTCGCCCGTTCCGGGATGGGGGTAGGCAACCCGTTGATGCTCGGGCACTTTCACGATCACGCCGCATCGATCGGCATCGGGGTCGGTGCCGATGATCAAGTCCACCTCGTTCCA
>JADFMZ010000194.1 GCA_022563615.1 Planctomycetota bacterium | reverse complement strand
CTAAACAGTCGATTCCGCCGCGAATCGTCTTTTCTTGTCAAGAGATTGGACAACGGCCCGATCCTCTGTCATACTGTAAGTGGCTACTTACGAATAGGCCGTTTTCGCGAGACGTTCGATGCCCAGACCCGATCAATCAGCGAAAAGACGCAAAAGGCTCCTGCCGATCATCGCCCAGGCATTTGCCGAGTTGGGCTACGGTCGGGCGACCACGGCCGAGCTGGCGCAGCGGTGCAAGGTCCGCGAGAACATCCTCTATCGCCTCTGGCCCAACAAGAAGGCCATGTTCGTCGCCTCCATCGACTACGTGTACGAACAGTCCGCGGCGACGTGGCGAGAAATCTTGGCGGACATCGACGATAGCGCGGATGCCGCGGGGCGACTGTTGAAGCACGAGGCGGAGCACCACGGGGAATCGGGCCTGCATCGCATCATCTTGGCGGGTCTCAGTCAAACGGATGAACCGGAAATCCGGGACGCGCTGCGCAGCATGTACGGCCGATTTCACCGCTTCATCCGCGCGCAGATTGTCGCCCATCGTAAAGGTGAAGATAACGGCACGCTCCCCGATGCGACGGCATCCGCGTGGGCGATCGTGGGTCTGGGCAACTTGGCCAACATCAGCCGCGAGTTGGGATTGCTGACCGATCGTGGGCGAAAGCGGCTGTTCAGCGACGCCGGTCGGCTGTTGCTGGGCGGCAAAAGCTCGTGAGCGGTTTTTTGTTTGGTGTTAATGTAAGTATGTGCTTACATTTAGAATCCGTTGGGTGCGTTTTCAAGGAGAAAGTCATGAGTAAGGAGAAAACAATGAAATGGATTGTTCTGTCGATGTTGGCAATCTGCCAAGTAACCCAGGCAGGTGAGGTGGTTGTTGGGACGTTTGATTCACGTGCTGTTGCGATGGCCATGGCAAGAGGTGAGACCTTCAAAAAGAAGATCGTTGACATGAAGGCTGAACGTGATGAAGCCAAGGCCAAAGGCGACAAAGAACGTGTTGCAGAATTGGAAAAAGAAGGGCCAGCGCTTCAAGAACGTCTGCACAGGCAAGTCTTTAGCAACGAACCGATCGATGACGTTCTGAATCTTATCGAGAAGGACCTGCCAGGAATTGCAAAGGCCGCTGGTGTCAATCTTCTTGTCAGCAAATGGGAGATTGCTTATCAGGATCCTGATGTGAAGACAATTGATGTCACATGGGAACTTGTGAATCTGTTCCAACCTGATGATCAGACCAAGAAACTCGTTAAAGAATTGTTGAAGACAAAGCCCGTCCCGGCTGAAGAGCTCAAACACGATCATTGAACCTAAGTCTCCTGAAGCTGAATGGTCGAACATTGGGCCACGTTTTTCGACCGGCTGAAGAAAGGAATTCGAGCATGATCATACGGCAACTCAGTGGGATAGTCGTCGTGCTGGGCATCACTCCTATGCTTGTCACGGCATCGGGGTGCCAGTTCCCGGTTGACCGGGTCGCCAAGGAAGCTTTTTGGGGCAGCCTGGGAGAGACTTCCATCACGGTGTTCCCCGCGTTTGTGCGTAGTGGCAAGGGGGACTCATACGATCGGTCTGCCGCAGAGAGGATCGGTGCGTTTTTCGCTGACAAGAATCTGGCAGAGGTGAGTCTGTCCGACGCGCAGGTGCCCATAACCGGTTCGTGGCACTATAGTCAGCCCAGGATGCTGCAGGAGAGCGCAGAGGCGTTTGCCGAGTACGTTAAGGGGCATCCGGTTGCGACGGAGTTCGCCCTCTTGCCGGAGTACATGATGGGTGGATCACGACCTGGTCGCATTCACTGCTACGTCGTCGATGCAGACAGTCGGCTGGCGTATGTTGTGCTGCAGAACTCGAAATGGCCGATCTTCGCCGAAGTGAAACCGAAGTCGGTTGACGATTGCACGGAGGTACTGATCCGGGTTCTTGAGGATGGCCTGCGGCCGGCGGGGAAAGACGAGTAGCCGGGGGCGGGCGGGCAGACGGGCCCTGCCCCCTGGGGGATGCCGCAAAGGCTCGCGGTGACTCACCGCCCGAATAAGCACCGCAACATAAGGTAAAGGATTCTATCCGAAGTGCCCGGGCCAATTTACACCGTCACAGAGGCAAGGCAACGCCTCGGGCAGCGGGTTGACCAGGGCTGGTTTCATAACATAGGTGCTGGGCCCCACGCACGAAAAGACGCCGGATCCAATGATAGATTCGCTGGATACCAAAAGCCTCAAGACCCGAGCGCGGGGACCGACAAGACGAGTCCGCAAAGCGGATGAGTGGTTTTTGTTTGTCGTTAATGTAAGTGGCCGCTTACATTTAGAATCCGTGTGGTACGTTTTTAAGGAGAAAGTCATGAGAGATCAAGCTTTCATCCGAATGCCGTTGGTAGGATTGATGGTGGGGTTGGCTGTGCACGCGTTCGTACCAGGGTGTCAAGCGAGTGCTGGCAACAAACAGGTACCGCCCGAACAACAGAAGCGATTCGAAGCCATGCAAGCGAAAGGAACGAAGGCCTCACTGACCGTTTTTCCCGTAGTCATGGGCGACAGCGCGGCGTTGAATAAAGGCGTCGCGGACGTCGTGGCGGTGCTGCTGGAGAAGGCCGGCATGACGAACCTCGAAACGACCGACGCCGTGTTCCGTCTGCCGAAGGAGGCGACGTTTGACCGGGCCGCGCAACTGTTCGGCGAGTTCGTGCGCAAAAACCCCATAGCGACTGAGTACGCTCTCTATGCGGAGTTCGTCGGCAACCCCGAAACGGGGCCCAAGGAGATACGAAGCGTCATCGTCGACAGGACAGGCCAAAGCGTGTGGGTCGATCGTCAGACAGCGGCCGATCGAGAGTTCAAGCGTGCCAAGCCACGCGATCCGATGACTTGCTGCATGTTCCTGGCGGAGCGCGTACGGACGCATTTGGGTATACCCAAGTCAGCGCGAGACGACAGCGGAGAGGGGAAAATAGCTCGGAGGCTTGCAGAGAAGTCGCCGGCGCCCGACAAGGCGGAGTGGGCCGCCATGGAGCAGCGCCAAGCGATCATGAAGAAAGCCGGTCGAAGCGCGACGGTGGCGGTTTACCCCGTTCGGCTTTCTGACGACGAGACCAGCGGGACGAACGCGGCTCACCTGGCAAGCCTGCTGAACAAGAAGAAACTGTACCAGGCCAAGGCCGTGGACTCTACGCTGCGCGTGAAGATTGAACCTTCGCGCAGTATGCAGAATCTTCTTTGGGGTCTAGCTCGCGCGTTTCAAGATCATGTAGAGCGGAACCCGCCCGAGGCCGACTATGCGCTTCTGGCCGACTACATCATGGATCCGCGCGCGGGGCGCGGCGCGTGGGCGGTACATTTTGTCATCTGCGATCGCGCTGGCGAGTGGGTGATCGTCGATTTCCAGAACGATCATCACGGTGATTTCCAGAGCGTAGATCCCAAAACGTTTGACGACTGCGGGCGTCTGGTCGCAAAACGTCTGGAAGGATACCTGCGATAGGGCGCGGGTTGACGCCGTGGCGTGCACATCGGTGTTGAGCTGAGTAAGGTGGGTCGACGACCTGCCCTACTCAGTGAGTGGTGTGCCCACAAGTGCGTTGCCCTTAAGCGGCGATGCCATTCGGAAGTAGTCGTCCCTGAAAATGCCCTCCATTCGGTGACTGGATGAATGGAGCGGCCGCCCGAGAGCAGGTTCCGTTGGACTGGGCCACGACTCAGAACAATCTCGGCAACACGCTGCTTAGTCTCGGTGAGCGTGAGAACGATACCGCGAAGTTGAAGGAGGTTGACCTTCGCCCACTGATCGGCCTGCGCGAGCAGATTCTGGAACACCGCGGGCGGCATCGGTTCCCGATTCTGTCGCGGTGATTTGTACGGCTTTGCGATCCTGGCCCGATCGAGGACGGTTAGCCAGTTGTCGAGACCATCTGGAAACACGCCATAGGCCATCCGTGTGCGCGCGGACAAACGCGGTCCGCGCGCCAGCTTGTCCGGCTTCAAAGCGTCCGCAGGCAATCCGAAGAGCGCGGCCATCGCTTCATGCTGCGGCTTGTATCGCGGGTTGATCGTTCGGCCACGACTGTGAAGCGACGTGAACAGATCGGGGTTTTCGGCGAGGCAGTCCTCGGGGACGCCCAGGTCGATCAGCAGGTCGCGTTGGTCGTTGGCGGAGTAGGCTGCACGCCACCGGTCGACCACTTCGTCGTCCATTTCCCCCGGAACCTAGTCGCCGAAGTCGCAGACGATGCCTTCGAGTTCCTTGCGCGCTTCGTCGTGCGACAGCGATGGAATCGTCGGCATCGTATCGGTCAGCTCGGCCAGCCGGTCCTGCTCCTGTCCGGGCGTCTTGGCGGAGGCGAGGTAAGTGACAATACGGCGGGCCTCCTCGGGGTTCTCGATGCCCTCGAGCGCCCGGGCGCGCCGCCGAGCCAGCCGGTGGTTGGTCGTCTTGAGGTAGATCCTGCAGTAGGCGACCCGGCCGTTGCTTGCGATCTTGATCGTGATAAACTTACGGCCGTCGGTTTTGTCGGTTTGTACGTCGCCGTCCTTGGAGGCTGGCATAATGGGATCGCTTTCCGTCCGATTCGTCGTTTCGCTCGCTGGATCGGACGGGCGCGTTTTCTCGTCATTTTCTCAAATGTCAATACGAGAAAATGGGCAAGCAAGCCACAGCGGCGCAATCCGCTACAATAGTAGCACGAAATGAGCATTCGCCACCGTAGCTCAGTTGGTAGAGCAGCGGTTTTGTAAACCGCAGGTCGCCCGTTCGAGTCGGGCCGGTGGCTTCTTCCTTGCGCAATGCACCATGACGCAAAATGCGGCTTTTTCCCGCAAGACGTGCGGGTTCTGTGTGGCACGGTTTGGCACTCGCTGCCGGTTTGCTCTCGCACCGCGTCGCACGATCGCGTTGTGAAAAGCACTCTGACTGCTGGTGATTCTGCTGGTGGTCCGAACGCACGTTGTACGTGCCCGTCGCCCGACGCTTCGCTACTTTTTCTTGGTCGGCCGGAGCCTCGACACGGGGCAGCTTGGCAGGTCGGGCTCGGTCCGACATCGGAGGGGTAGATGACGTTCTGTCTGGCAAAGCCCGACTTTCCTAACTGCGTTCCCCGTCGCGCGGGATATTGAAGCACGGATCCTCCGGCTTCCGAATCACCCTTCCTTGAAGCCGCGCGACGTGGAGCGGATCGGATCGTGCGTTCGATCGTTCTATGAGCAATCGGACCGCAAGGATCATCTTTGCGAGATGCCCAGCCAACCCATGGAGCAGCCGGTGTCCAGCATCCGGCGTAACAAGAGTGGAAGAGAAGTCCCCGCGCATTCCCTCTCACCATCGGCGTAGCATTCCGTATCGTTTCAGTCGTAGGGTCCGCCGTGCGGACCACCAGCCTGGATCACCCCAAAATGGTCCGCGTGACGGATCATATCTTTCTGGCTCGCCCCTCGTTGCCAAAAAGAGCGCGGAATCCACACCTGCCAGGTGGGTCGCCCGCGTATAATTATGATATGGATGATGCCAACCCTGTGGGATGGTGGGCTGTGTGATGTACGTCGGTCGGGTAGCCGTGGTCATCACCGTTCTAGCGTCGATGATCGGGTATAATTATGAGCCCCGGGGTAGGATTGTAGGATTTAGGATCAGGATGCCGTGGCTCCACTCCGCATGGTAACGATCGCGCTCGTCGCCCTCGCCGCAAGCGCGGCGTTTGCCGACGACTTGCTCTATCGCTACGAGGCTGACGTGCTTCCATATGATCCCTCCGCCGGATGGATCAACGGGAGCCCCTGCAGAGATAACGACGGCTGCATCGAGAGCCTTCAGGACGGGCACCTGATTTTGCACTGGGCGGATTCCGGCGATATCGTCGGCTACGGTCTGTGGATTGCAAGACCCGAAGATCCGCCGCCCCCCTCGAGCCTTTGGGTCGAGTGGCGCTACCGGTCCGATCAGGCGTTCACGGGGTCGAGTATCTATTGCGACGGCCGGTTCAACGTCCACTACGGAGAGATTCAAGAGCCCGTGTCCATGTTCGGCGACGCGGCGTTCTCGTTCAGCGGCGACGACTTTGTCATCGGGTTGGACATCGACGAGTTCCACAACTACCGTTTCGAAAGCTTGGACGGGATCATCTACTGGTTTTCCGTGGACGGTATGGTCTTTACGAGCGGTGCCGGCAGAGAAGGAAACGGCTATCACACTCTTGGGTTCGGTGGCGAGGCTGGATGTCTTCCGCTCCCGACCACCAACGAGTGGGACTTCGTGCGCTACGGGACGATCTCGTTCGGCGAGAAGATCGTGGCCTCCGATCCGCCGGGCGGGTTTCTTGATCCGCGGCAGTATCCGTCCCTCGATCGCTTCACCGTCACCTTCGACTCGCCCAACTACGTCTATCTCGCCGACATCACCGTCGAGAGGACC
>JADFMZ010000193.1 GCA_022563615.1 Planctomycetota bacterium | reverse complement strand
CTGTGCTCCTTCAAGCTGGGATAATGGTTGAACGTGTCGAGGGCAACCTTGGGGCATGCATACATCACCCACGCGCCGATGCTGATGAGCACGGCGGCTACGACGCTCCGGGTCTTCACCGCCACGAGAACGGATACGCAATACACATAGCTGAAGAGCAAAACCATCAGGGGAATGCTGGCCAGATAACCCGGAGCCCATACGCCCCAACGCCATCCCATTACCAGAAACGTCAGCACCACGAAGATCGTGGATTGAATCAGCACGAATACCATGCTGCAAAGATACTTATACAGGAACAGCCGAGGACGACTGATCGGCTTGCTGAGCAGCACGTCGACAACCCCACGCTCCAACATCGTGGGGAAAAAACCCGCCGTGGCGATGAGCGTCAGAATCAGGCCGACCCATCCGAGAAAAAAACTCATCACATAGTAAATCACGCCACCGAGTAAGGCTGACCGACCCACCGGCGACAGCGGGTTGAAGTGCCCCGCTTCGGTTTCCCAAAGGCCGAAGAGGATGCTGACCTCGTCGTTCTCAAAGCTGATGCTGGCCATGGCCAACACGACCAGCAGCGTAATAGTCAGCATCACCCAGAAGATCTTCCGATCCAGGGATTCCCGAATGCTGTCGATGACCAAAGCCCAAAACTGCATGAATCGGCTCTGACTCCTGTGCCCGATTTCGGGCGACATTCCTATCGAGGAATCGGTCTTGCCGCCCCGGTCGCCGACGGCGCGCTTTCGCCCATGGCCTCCACCAGAACGTCCTCCAGGCTGAATCGACGCTGCTCGACCGATTCGATCAACAGACCCTTGGCGCGCAAGGCGTCGATGGCGGCGTTGACCTTGTCGAGATGGTGTCCAGCCAGGGTAATCACTTGGCCGTCAAGCGACGCGCCCAGCGCATCGAGTCGCCCCTTCACGGGCGTTACGTCGCCCGAAAACGTGATGCGATAATCGATCGTATGTTCGGTCAATTCACGCAAGGTGCCCTGGCGTGCGACCAGACCATCCACGAGAATCGCCACGCGATCACAAACCATTTCCAGTTCACTAAGCAGGTGCGAGTTGAGAAAGACTGTTTTCCCCTGACGCTTCAGATCGAGCAGCAGGTTCCGCACCTCCCGCCGACCGACCGGATCGAGCCCGTCCGTGGGTTCGTCCAACACAATCAGTTCCGGATCATTCATCAACGCCTGCGCAATGCCCAGCCGTTGCAACATGCCCTTGGAATACTTGTCAATTCTGGTGTCGGCCCATTGGGACATGCCGACCTGTTCCAGAAGTCGCTTAGCGCGCCGCTTACGCTCTCGACGAGGCACTTTCGCCAGCGCAGCGTAAAAATCCAACAACTTGGCGCCGGTCAGGTAACCGGGGAAGCGGTGGTTTTCCGGGAGGTATCCGGTGCGGGCCAGCTTCCCGCGATGCCCGACCGGTCGCCCGAGAATCGTCCCCAGCAGATGCGTAGGCCGCACCACCGTCATCATGATTTTGACCAAGGTGCTTTTGCCCGCGCCGTTGGGGCCGAGCAGGCCGAACACCTCGCCGCGACCCACCTGGAGATTCACGCCGCGCAGAGCGTGAATCGTTTGCCCGTAGGTCTTGCGGACGTCGATCAGGTCGATCGCCCAGTTGGTCATCTCGGTTAGGCCGACCACCATGATCCTTTGCGCCCCATGATTTCATCAACCAAGTCGCCCGTGGTCGTATCGGGGGCCACGTCGGTCCATTCAACCTCGGAAAACCGCCTGAACCAGGTCCGCTGTGACTTGGCGAAGCGACGGGTATTGATTTTGATCATTTCCGTGGCATCGGCAAGCGTGCATCGGCCTTTCAGGTGCTCGATGATCTCTGCATATCCCAGCGCCCGACGCGCGGTCTCGCCGATCGGCTTGATTTCGGCCAACAGCGCCGCCACCTCATCGACCAGCCCCGCGTCGATCATGCGACGCACGCGCTCGTTAATGCGCCGGCTCTGATCTTCCTTGGCATGACGCAGGCCGAAGAAGACAGAATCGAATCGCCCCGGCTTTTCATCCCACTGAGTCTGAAGGGCGCTGATGGGTTGCCCGGTCAGCTCGTACACCTCCAGGGCGCGAACTATCCGCCTCAGATCGTTGATGTGGATGCGGTCGGCGGTCTTCGGATCGACCGACTGGAGTCTCGCGTACAGGACCTCCCGCCCCTGAGTTTGGGCCGTCTCCATCAGCCGGGCGCGAACGGCGGGATCGGCGCCGGGCCCCTCAAAGAGACCCTCGCTCAGAGCCTTGATATAGAGCGGCGTGCCTCCAACGATTAGGATGGCCTTACCCCGTTGATGAATGTCCGCAATCGCCTGATCGGCCAGCTCAACGTACCGCGCCACCGAGAACTCTTCAGACGGCTCGACCACGTCCAGCAAGTGATGCGGGATCGCCCGGCGAAGCTCCGGAGCGGGCTTGCCCGTCCCGATGTCCATGCGACGATAGACCTTCATCGAATCAATGCTGATGATCTCTCCGCCGATCCGCCCGGCCAATTCCCGGGCCACGCTCCCCTTTCCGGATCCTGTGCAACCGATGATGAACATGACTTTTTGGCGCATCTTGGGATCTACCAGCCGAACAGAGAATCTGGCTCGTCGGCCCACGAGGGAATCGAATGCAACACTAGCATGACTCTTTCCGATTTGGAACGATCAGGCTTGAAACGCATAGCACTGTTCAGATTCCCAGTTGGACCGATAAAGTTGCTTTGCAGACCGGCTAGTGCCCTTCGACGCCAGCCATGCCGCCCACCTCGGGAAAAGCACCCACGCCTGACTCGCTACCCACGTTTGCCGGAATATAGGATCAAGCGATCCTATCCATGGTGCCGAATATACTCATATTACCTAAGTTGCCCAAATAGACCCAACAACCTATATTGAACTAAGATCGCTAGCTGTGGTGTTCTGACGCAAGTCGTGACCCCGTTTTTGGGAGCCCCCTATGGCCAAGAAGGTGATGACGATCGACCAGATGTGGAAAAAGTACCTTTCAGGGCATTCGGTCGAGTTTCGCAACAAGATCGTGGTTTATTACAGCCACTTGGTTCATACCCACGCGGCACGCCTGTCGCGTAAACTTCCTTCGCAGATTTCCTACGACGAGATTTGCAGCGCCGCCTTTGACGGATTGATAGAAGCGGTTGAGGCCTACGACCCGTTGCGTAAGGCCAAGTTCGAGACCTTCTGCCAGCAGCGAATCTCCGGAGCGGTAATGGACTGGCTGCGAAGCCTCGATCCTCAGAGCCGCACGGTCCGCACGTTTGAGAAGAAGCGGCTACTGGCCAAGGAGGCGCTCGGAAGCGACCTGGACTTCACCCCCACGCAAACGCAGGTGGCCGGCCAGCTCGAAATGAGCGTAGATCGCTACGAATACCTCTCAAGGCTCTCACAATTGGGCAAAGAGGTCCATTTCAGCGCGATGGAGCCCGCCGGTGACCGTGGCCAGGACGGCGCGTCACACCCATGGGATATTCACGACCATAAGTCGGCCGACCCGGCGGTCAAGGTATCGCGGGAGCTGCTAACGGAATACATCACCAAGGGCTTGGCCCGCGAGGAGCGCCTGGTCCTGATTCTGTACTACTTCGAGGGGATGACGATGGCCGAGATCGGCAGCGTGCTGGACCTCTCGGAATCTCGCGTCAGCCAGATCCACAAGGAAATCCTGGAGCGTCTTCGCCAGCGGTTCGGCGCCGTGTTGTCGGAAGAGCTGGTGGCCTGACGAAAGTGCATCGCCGGCTGCACAGCGGCGCTTGTTGTCCTAACGTCCCGACCATACGATCGCCCCGATGGGGCGAACGATTTACCTGCTGGTCGCCTACGATGGTACAGACTTTCACGGGTGGCAACGACAAGCCGACCTGCGCACCGTTCAGGGAGAGATCGAGCAGACGATTCGCCGCGTGGTGCGGCACCCGGTTTGTTTGATCGGCTGCGGCCGGACCGACAGCGGAGTTCATGCCCGGGGTCACGTCAGCAGCTTCCAAACGACCTGCGAACTCCCCCCAGAAAAATTTCAACACGCCCTCGGCTCCCGCCTGCCCCAAGACATCTCGATCATCGCGCTGCGGGATGCGCACCCGGACTTTCAAGCCACACGAAGCGCACAGAGCAAGCTCTATCGCTATCGCATCCATAACGCCCCAGGCCGCCCTGTCGAGCATCAAACCCAGCGGTACGCGTATCATTATTGGGAGACGCTGGACGTTGAACGGATGCAGGAAGCGGCCCGGCACTTCGTTGGCGAAAAGGATTTTGCCGCGATGGCCAACAGCGGTCAGGCGCGGGAAACCACGGTCCGCAAAATCCTAAGCTGTGCCATCGAACGACACTTTGACGAACTGCGTATGGATATTGAAGGGACGGGCTTCTTGTACAAGCAAGTCCGCAACATCATGGGAACCCTGATCAACGTCGGGCGTGGACACTGGCAGCCGGGTTGCGTTATTGACATTCTCGAAAGCCGTGACCGAGCCAAGGGCGGCCCCACCGCCCCCGCTCGAGGCCTGTGTCTTCAATGGGTGCGTTATCCGCCGCATTTGCTGGCGCCTCCAGAGTCTTCCGATGCGGGCCGTCTCTGATTGCGGCGCCCTTGATGCCGTCGCTTGCGATGCAGGTCCGAGTTCCTAGTTTGAGCTCGTCCCTCGTGATCCGATTTCGCTCCGGTAACGCGAACCGATGAACATCTGTCACGTCATCACACGTTTGATCATTGGCGGGGCGCAGGAAAACACGGTTCTCACTTGTCGGGGTCTCGCGGAAAGAGGTCATCAGGTGACGCTGATCAGCGGTCCCGAGACCGGCCCCGAAGGCTCCTTGTGGGAACAAGCCCGCGCGAGCGGTGCTGAACTGATCACCGTCGAATCACTTCGCCGGGCGGTGAATCCCTGGCTTGACTGGCAAACGCGGTGTTCGTTGCGGCATCTGTTCGATCGCATCCAACCGGACGTCGTGCACACGCACAGCAGCAAGGCCGGCATCTTAGGCCGGTCCGTAGCCGCCGACGCCGGTGTTCCCGTCATCGTGCACACGATCCACGGAATGAGCTTCAATCGAACGCAGTCGCGCGTCGTCCGCACGTTGTACCAAGGGCTGGAACAGTGGGCGGGACGACATACCACGGCGTTTGTGTCCGTAAGTGATGCCATGATCGACCAGGCTGTGGAGGCAAGACTGGCGCCGCGCCAGCGTTTCACGACCATCCGCTCCGGCATCGAGACGGATCGCTTCACGCCGCAGCCCGAGCTCCGAGATCGGTATCGTCGGGAATGGGGCATTGGAAACGATGAGATTGTGGTCGGTACGATTGCTCGGCTGTTTGCGAACAAGGGTTACGAATCGATCATGCGAGCGATGGGTCCGGCTCTGGCGCGGCATCCGAAGCTTCGGTTCGTTTGGATCGGAGACGGCGCCTATCGACGCCGGTATGAGCGTCGCCTGGCGTTGATGGGGCTGGGGAAGTACGTTCATTTTGTGGGCTTGGTTCCCCCCTCGGCCGTCCCCTGCCTTCTCAATGGATTTGACATTTTGCTGCATGCTTCGGCGTGGGAGGGCTTGCCGCGCGCGGTGGTGCAGGGTTTGCTGATGGAAGTGCCGGCTGTCAGCTTTGACAACGACGGAGCCCCCGAAGTGGTGATCCCCGGCGAAACGGGACTTCTGGTGCCTTATGGTGACACGGGCCGACTCGCGGGCGCAATCGTCGAGTTGGCCTGCGACCCGGACCGTCGCCGCGCTATGGGTCGCCAAGGCCGTCGGCGGTGCCTCGAAATGTTCGATTGGCGCGACATGGTGTCACGAATCGAAATGCTCTACGAGCAATGCCTTGGATCTTCTCGTCCATGAGCGCGCGAAGAGAATCCCGAACAGACGTTCCCGATAAGCGCCTATCCCATTTACCCGACCGGACCGCTTCCTCACGGGCGCGGCTCTGATGACCCATCCATTCAAGTGCGTTGGAGCGCTGGTTCGATACGCTCCCACAGCCAATGCCGCGCTACATGGGTCGTTCCAGGCGGATCATGTAAAAGGTGACCATAAGAATCAGGTTTATGGTCAGAACGCCGCCGCCGAGGAAAAAGCCGAACCAGGCTTGACGCGGCCTTTCATTTCGCGGGTGGAGGACGCTGCTCCAACCGAGGGCAAAGGCCGTTGCCGCAACGGCCATCGACAGCAGCACGCACCCGACAAAAACAGGCACGAACCTCCCCGTGGAGCCGTAGATAATTTGCCCCAGGATGGGATCGTAATTGCGATAGGCCAACACCGTTGCGGCTGCGCACGGAATCCAGGATATCACGGACAGCACGAAGCCGTAAGAGGCCTTGACCTCGGCGGTGCGAAAGCGGCTCCAGGTCACAGCGAACTCCTTGGCGATGACAAAGGGTCGTTCCTTTCGTAAC
>JADFMZ010000192.1 GCA_022563615.1 Planctomycetota bacterium | reverse complement strand
TCGGGAGCGAAAGGGCCTGGTGGCCCATCCATCGCGCAGCGATGGGTGGGGTCACGATGATCGAACGTCAAAGACTCACGAATCCCGCTGGATCATGCCTACAAACCCGGCTACGGTTCGTGCATGCCATCGCATCTGCACCGCTACGACGAGCCCGGCCACACCCACTTTTGGACGATCTCCTGCTACCGTCGGCTCCAGTTCTTCCACGACGACGGCATGAAACGCGTTGTCATCGAGGCACTGCGGACCCTGCAAACGACGCTCGGCGTCTGCCTCGTCGGTTATGTCGTCATGCCTGAACACGTCCACGTCCTGCTTTATCCGCACGCTCGCGGCACCGACGTACCCATCCCGATCGGAAACGTTTTGCAAATCTTCAAACAATACGTCGGCCGGCACGCCAAGGAGCGCCTCCGTGACGTATGGCGTAGGCATCAACGTCTCTGGTCGGAGCCGCTGAATCGTTGGGCAAAAGGATCGTTCGACAAACAGGAGGTGATGAACACGCGGGGCTACGACCGCAATATCTTCACCGAGCGCGAGCTGCGCGAGAAGCTCGACTATTGTCACAAGAATCCAATCACCCATGGGCTGGTCGGTGACGCCGCGGACTGGAAGTGGAGCAGCTACCGATTCTACGAGTTCGGCGACCGCTCGGTCCTGCCGATGGACTGGGACGGGTGCTGGCCGATCGAATGGTAAAGGTCGCGGTTTTTCCGAAGACCTTCGTCTGCCCGATCATCGTGACCCCACCCATCGCTGCGCGATGGATGGGCCACCCGGCGGGCTCAGCGGTCCGGCAGGTCATCGACTCCCCCACCTTTGAAAAGGTGGGCCACCCACCCGCTCGGTGACGTGCGGGTCGTAACGAATCCGGCGCAGTCTATCCACCACGCGACGTGATCCAATCGCCCATGCGCTTTTCGAGGATGTCGATGGGCATGGCGCCCTCGGAGAGCAGGGCATCGTGGAACGCGCGGAGGTCGAACCTGCCGCCGAGTTGTTCTTGAGCCTGCCTGCGCAATTGCGAGATTTTCAACTCGCCGATCTTGTAGGCCAGCGCTTGGCCCGGCCAGCAAAAGTAACGATCGATCTCCGTCTCGATGTCGTGCATGGCCAGACTCGCGTTGGCGGCCATGAACTCGATGGCCTGCTTACGCGACCAACCTCTGGCGTGAATGCCCGTATCCACCACCAACCGGCACGCCCGCCACATCTCAAACGTCAGTTGCCCAAAACGCGCCAAGGGATCCCGATATCCACCGATATCATAACCCAGCTTTTCCGCGTACAGCGCCCACCCCTCGACGTAGGCCGTTAGTGAGCCGTATCGGCGGAACTTCGGCAGGTTCAGGTTCTCCCGATCCAGGGCGAACTGAAAATGGTGGCCTGGTACAGCCTCATGATAGGTCAACGCTTCCAGCGTAAACCGCAGCCGCTCCTGGGGCGCGTAGGTATTGATGTAGTAATAACCCGGCCGCGATCCATCCTCGGGCGCGGGGTTGTAATACGCCATCGGTGCTGAGGCTGCTCGAAACGCCTCCACTTCCTTCATAACACAGTTTGCCTCGGGTATGCGTCCAAAGAGTTTGGATAGCAGCGGCTTGGTTCGTTTCAGAATGGCGTCGGCGGCGTCGCGCAGCTCCTGGCCTGAGCTGAATCGATGGCTCGGATCGTTCCGCATCTGTTGGAGGAAGTCGTCGAGCGAACCTTTGATTCCGATCTGACCCTGAACCTTGGCCATCTCACCTCGGATGCGCTTGACTTCAGCCAGGCCGATCCGATGCACCTCGTCCGGGGTCATCTTGACGGTCGTATGCAGGTAGACAAGCTTCTTGTAGATTTCGTCCCCACCGGGCAACGAGCCGATACCCGCGGTCTTCGAGCAACGCGGGAGATACTCGTTCTCCACGAAATGCAGTAGCTCGCGGTAGGCTAGAATCACGCTCGATTGAATCGCGTCGACGACGCGTTTCTCCATTTCGTCGCGAACGCGCTCGCTCAAATGGTCGGCGGTGAGCATTGGCTTGTAGAATTCACTCTGCCTGGGATCGGAGACGATATGAGCCTGGAGTTGGGGAATCACCTTTAGCATCGCATGTCGAGGAGAGACCCACCCCCGGGCGATGCCGGCGCGCATGTTGATTATGTGCTGTCTCACCTGGCGTCGAAACAACCGCAGGCGCATGATGTAATCGTTGTAGTCCACGTTGTGTCGAAACGGTTGTGATACCAGGATCAAGGGGAACTCAATGTGGGGGCCCGCAAGAGGATCGAGGGGCACCAGATAACGATTGCAGTCGAGCAACAGCAGTTCGTCCGAAACAGCCCGTTCCAGAAGATCCCGCGTAAGACGTTCATCCGGCGAAAGCGTTTCCATGGGCAACTGCCGCACCTGTTGGAGAATGCCGTCTAGCACATGGCGCCATTCCTCTTGGGCCTCCGCGCTGGCGTCTTCAAGCCGATCATTGAAGCGGTAGTCTCCCAGCGCTGTGGCCTGGGTCGGATAACGCTCCATCCGCGCATCCCAATAAGTAGCCGCCAGTTCCTTCAGGCGTTCATCAGGCTGCGCAGCCACAAGCGCGGGCAGCCACAGACCCATCGCAACCAGACCGGTAAGACCGCAAATCTTCATGCGCATGTTCCATCCCTTTCGATCGTGCCATTGTATTGGCCAGCACGTATTCACTCTCTACGCCGAATACTCGTTTTGTTGTTTTGACCTTTTGACGTTACGACCTTTTGGCCGGGTGGCCCATCCATCGCGCAGCGATGGGTGGGGTCACGATGATCGAACGTCAAAGACTCACGAATCCCGCTGGATCATGCTTACAAATCCGGCTACGGTTCGTTCATCCCATCGCATCTGCACCGCTACGACGAGCCCGGCCGGGTGGCCCATGTCTTCAGACGTGGGGGATGCGATGATGCGTGGCGGCTCACCGGCGCAGGAGGTCATCGACTCCCCCACCTTTGAAAAGGTGGGCCACCCATCATTCCTTTCGATCGTCCCGCTGCATTGACCGGCTCGCATTCTCCCTCTACACCGAATCTTCGTTTTGACCTTTCGACCTCTTGACGTTACGACCTTACGACCTTTCCCACCGGTTGGCAGACCGGGCAATAGAACGTGGAGCGTCCCGCCGCGATGCATCGCACGATCGCCCCGGAACAAGTACGGCAGGGTTGACCTTCGCGGTCGTAGACCCGGTGAAACTTCTGGAACCCGCCTGCCTGTCCATCCGGCCTTCGGTAATCCTTCAGCGTGGAGCCCTTGTGTTGGATAGCCTTTCGCAAGGTGGATCGAATCGCCCGGAACAAGCGCCCAGCCTGATCGGAATCGAGCGTGTCGGCCCGGGTGACAGGATGAAGCCGTGCAGTATGAAGCGCTTCATCGCAGTAGATGTTGCCCAACCCGGCAATCGTCTGTTGATCCAAGAGGAGGGCCTTGATTTGTCGCTTGCGACTCAGGATTCTGCCAAAGTGCGTGGGCGTCATTTCCAAGGGTTCGAGACCCAGTTCGGCGAGTGGTCGGCCACAGTGTCGCTTCCCGCCGCACAGGCACCATACTCCGCCGAAACGGCGCGGGTCGATAAAGCGCAGCTCGCGCGCGGTTCGGGCAATCGCAATGCGAAGATGGGTATGGGGTTCGATCGACTGACTTCGCGGGCAAACCGAGAGCCGGCCACTCATGCCCAGGTGGAAGATTAGTTGGGCCGCCGGCTGAAGCTCCAGGATGATTCGCTTGCCGCGCCGATGGACGCGCTCGACCCGCCGACCGGGAAGCGTTCTCGAAAGAGGCCGCGGATCACCGTGTACGATATCGCGGCGAGTAAGCCGCACATCGTCCAGCCTTCGGCCGGCAAGGCAGCGATCCAACTCGCGTGCGATTGTCTCTGTTTCCGGCAGTTCGGGCATGGTGAATCCATATCCCAATCGCTATCGCCCGATAGCGATTATCGCAGTCATCGTACCGAATCGTCGTTCCCGCGCACCGTGATGAATCGTAGTACCTGAGCCGCAGGCATTTTGGAAAAGGCCTGCGCGACGCCTCGTATCTCAGATCCTTGGGGATACGCTCTCATTTCCCGGGGCGCCGGATTCTTCCTGGCTGGTCGCATCCAAACCAGCCCTGCGGCATGCCGAGGGGCGGCCTCGCTCGCGTCCCAAGGCCGAGGCTCGGTGACTGGAAACCCAGAGTAGCGAATCGGGGGGATTTCCGCTACGCTCCGCCCGCGACCGGACGACGTCGACCGCAACCTGTAGCGGCGCGGGTTCTGCGGGCAGGACGGACAGGATCAGAACCGAACCATCACGGAGAACAACCTTGGCCAGCATAAGCCATGAAGGCGGGCTCTTCGGACACCCCAGAGGACTCTTCGCTCTCTTCTTCACGGAGATGTGGGAGCGGCTGGCCTTCTACCTGATGCTGGGAATCCTGATTCTCTACGCCGTAGACACCGAGCGGGGCGGGCTCGGTCTTTCCAAACTAATGGCCACCGAGATTTATGGCACCTACCTGGCCTTTGTCTACTTCACGCCCTTTTTGGGAGGGATGATCGCCGACCGATTTCTTGGCTACCGCCGATCGGTGTTCCTCGGGGGGATCCTGATGGCCTCGGGGCTCTTTCTGCTCGGCATTCGAAGCCTTCCCAGCCTCTACACCGGTCTGACCCTGATCTGTTTGGGAAACGGTTTCTTCAAGCCCAACATCTCAGCCATGGTGGGCAACCTTTATAAACCGGGGGATCCGAAGCGCGACATCGGTTTCAATATCTTCTACATGGGGATCAACATCGGCTCCTCGTTGGCAGCCCTGTTGTCCGCATTTCTTAGAAACGAGTGGAACTACAACGTAGCCTTCGTCGGCGCCGGCGTGGGCCTTCTCATCGGCGTGACTATTCTCTTGTTCAACTGGAAGAAACTGGCCGACGCGGACCGGCAGCCCGAGATCGATCCCAAGGACGTCGGCCTGGGAACCGTCGCCCTGGTGATCCTGCTTCCGGCAGCCCTGTTCGGCACCGGCGCCTACTTCGTGGGCAACTACTTCGAGGCTATTCGTGGAACGATCGGAGCGGTCACGTTCGCCTTCATCGTGGGCATGATCCCGATCATCGGTTATTTCCTGTACGTGGTGGTTAAGTCCTCCCCGGAGGAAAAGCCGGGGCTGACGGCGCTGCTCCCCGTGTATGTGGCCGGCGGAGCGTTCTTCATGATCCTGCACCTCAGCGGCGGGCTCATGACGTTCTTCGCGGAAAATGAAACCAGCCGGAAAGGCGAATGGGTTCCCGATGTCGTCCAAGAGTACTATTGCCAACGGGCCATGCCCTCCTATTTCGGCAACGCCGATGCGGATCTGCCCAGGCCCCATGAAGACACACTGCTGGTGGTGGACGGCACGGTGGAGTCGATGTTCGGCGCCAAGAGGATCAGCGAGGGAGCCCTGGCCGACGCGCAGCAACAGCACCCGGACCTGAAGATCATCGACATCCATTCCGACGACTATCCCTCTTCGTGGAGCTTCCTGATCCGCGAGGTATTCGAGACCGACCAGATCCAATTGCGAGAGGTGACCGACGCTCACGGACATACCACGACCTCCGTCTCAGTAGCTAAGACCGCCGAGCCGCTGCGCGAGGTGATTCTGGTCCGTGAGATGGAGGGAGAAACGTTTCCCGTGCTGCTGGTGTCTGAGGATACGTTCGCAAGCGTTTATCGGAAGGCGTCATCGACCCGCATGGAAAAAGGCGCGTTCCTGGGTCTGCTCAACACCGAGTTGATCACCGGGCTGTTTAACCCGGTGTTCGTGGTCGTCCTCACCCCGCTGGTGGTGGGCTTCTTCATGTGGAGGGTCCGCCGGGGCAGGGAGATCAGCACAGCCCGCAAGATTTTCTACGGCATCGTCATCACCTTCCTCTCCCTGCTGATCATGGCCGGTGCCTCTTACGCCGGCGGCAACGGCGCCAGCAAGGTCTCGGTGATGTGGCTCGTGGTCTTCTACTTGGTCATTACCGTCGGCGAACTCTGCCTCTCTCCGATGGGGCTTTCGCTGGTCACCAAGCTTTCGCCCAAGAGGCTCGTAGGCCTCATGATGGGCGGCTGGTTCCTCTCCACCTCCATCGGGAACAAACTCGCAGGGTTCATCAGCGGTCTGGACGCGTCGACCATGATGTTCTTGATCCTGGCCGGGGCCATCTTTCTCGTCGCCATGTTCATCTTCATTCTGCTTCCGATGCTGAACCGAACGATCAAGCAATACGGCGCGTGATAGGGCGAAACCCGCCCAAGCCGTTGTGATCGAATCGGTTGCTTTTGCGGATGAGGCGCCGGTCCCATTCCGGGCTCTCGCCCGAGATGCTACGACGCCTAACACGACAACGCGGGTTAAGCTTGGGGCGTCGCGCTACATCGTTTATTGGGCCTTTCTTCC
>JADFMZ010000191.1 GCA_022563615.1 Planctomycetota bacterium | reverse complement strand
GCCTGCGCGAACGTCGGAGTGTCGTGGGCGCTTCTAAACACGATTTGTTAGACGGTCCAAATGAAAACGCTGTAGGACGAGAGCCATGATGCAAAGCGCATCCTTCCGGTCGCGCCTCCTACCCAGTCAGTCCGACGCAACCGGGAGAACCGCATTGGGAAGGCGCCTTGAGGCTAACGGGTGCGACGTGTTCGCTTCAGATTCAGTCGCCGCCATCTTGCCGGCATTGCGCAGAACCGATTGATGGAGCACGACCGTTGCGGATCGGGCCCGATCAGCCAACCCCGTCGGCCAGATGAACACTATCAGCATCGCGGCGCTGCACAGGCCCAACCCCCATCGAACCGGAGCGCCGCCCACCGGTTCGGCGCGCTCGACCTCTTCACCCATATACACCGCCATGATGATTCGCAGGTAATATGCTGCTCCGATCGCGGCGTTGACCACTCCCAGAATCACCAGAAGGACCAAAGGCTGATGAAAGGGGTGGGATTCCGGCAGTGAAAACGCACTGCTGAACAGGTATAGCTTGCCGAGAAAGCCCGCGGTCGGGGGGAAGCCCATCAAACTAAAGACGCACACCGCCAGGGCAAACGCCGCAACCGGCGCCCTCTTGGCCAATCCACCCAGACTTTCGAACGTCTCGACCTCATGCCCGGCACTGCGAAACGCCGACAGGGCCGCAAAGGCGCCGAGGTTCATTACTCCGTAGATCGCGATATAGAAGAGCAGCGCCGCAACCCCATCGCTCAGTGGGCCCAGTCCTGCCACCGGGCCGACCAGCAGCGCCATTAACATATAACCCGTATGGGCGATGCTGGAATAAGCCAGCAAGCGCTTCACGTTTTTCTGGAGCAGCGCCAACACGTTGCCGGCGGTCATGGTCACAGCCGCCACGATCAACACCATCCACGTGACCGCCTCGGGCAATTCCCAGTTGAACGCGGCGAAGATTTTCACCAGTGCGACAAAGCCGGCCAGCTTGGGGATAAATCCGAGTAGGCCGGCAACCGGCGCCGCGGCGCCTTCATACACGTCTGCTACATAAACGTGAAAAGGAACGGCTGCCACCTTGAAGGCCAAACCGCAGAAAACCAGCAGCAATCCGATGAGCCCCACCGCACCTAAGTCAGCGGAATGGGGGAAGTTTGAGGTCGCGGCGCCTTCCGAGAATGCGTACAGCGTCGTCGTCCCGGCCTCACCGTATAGAAAGCTCAGCCCGTAGGCGAGTATGGCCGCCGACATCGCCCCGAGGAAGAAATATTTGACCGCAGCTTCGGACGAACGGGCGTCGTCCCGACTCAGCGCGACCAGCACGTAGGTGGGAATGCTGACAAGCTCTATGGCAAAAAAGAGGACGATCAGGTCATTCGCTGATGCGGTCAGCAACACGCCGAGCAGCGAGAAAAGAATGAGGGACATGTATTCGCCGCGCTCGGAGGGCGCCGGCTGATGCCAGTTCACCAGAACGATCAGTGCGCCCACCGATAGGGCAATGCAACGGACATAGAACGTCAACGAGGTGACCCAAAGCCCGAAGGGGGCAGCGGCTGCGTCGGGCACTTGGACGAGCAACGTGGCGACTAGCGCGCCAGCCACCGTTAGAAACGCCAAGGCCGACGCACGAGTTCCCATACGAGGCATCACGCCGACCAGCAATACGGCGCAAGCGCCGATCAGAAGAATCAACTCGGGCAGGATGGCGACCAGTGCCGTATCATGTGTCATCGCCTGGCCTCCGATCACCGCCGCGTGAGGCGGGTTGCTTGACTCTGATGGATTCGGCGGACGCGTTTGGTGTGCGATCCTCCCGCGCACTGATGAGCGCGGACGCGCCTATCAATCCTACAGATGCACGATTCGTGGGTGTGCTTAGCTTATTCAGATCGCCCGCCGGTGCGGTGGAAGCCACTGAGCGTCGCAGGGATGCGCTTCGCTGTTGTTCCAGTGTGCCGGCATCCGTTCGGGTTCTCGGCGCAGGGTGTCGAAGCACATGCTGCCTCGTCGCGACCTCAAACGTGTCCAGCAGGGGCTTCGGGTAAACGCCGATGGCTAGGCAGCAGAGTGCAATCGGCGTCAGAATGCCGATTTCCCGTCGTGTCAGATCCTTGGACAAGCCGGTGGACGTATCCGGTGTGCCGGCCGGCTCGACGAGAGAACCGAACAACAGACGCTGGCACATCCGCAACATATACACTGCGCTGAGAATGATCCCCAACGCCGCCGGTATGGCGTAGGCATATCCAAGCGGCCCGGCCGCGATGCCGTCGTCGGTCGTGGCCGACGTCGCCGTTGCAAGCAGCACGAGAAACTCGCCGACAAAACCGTTCAGCCCAGGTAGCCCGATGCTCGAAAGCGTGAAGAAGATGAGGAAAAACGCCAGCCAGGGCATCGGGCGGGCCAGACCGCCAAGCTCCGCAAATTTTCGTGTGTGATAACGTTCGTAAATAAAGCCTACGATAAGGAACAATGCTCCCGTGGACAATCCGTGATTGACCATATAGAGGACGCCGCCACTGACGCCCGCGACTTTCAAACTGAACAACCCGAGCATACAAAAACCCAGGTGGGATACAGACGAATAGGCGACCAGCTTCTTGATATCTTTCTGCACCCATGCCGCCAGGGCTGCATAAATAATCCCGATGATCGCCAGCACCGCGATGGTCGGGGCCAATTCGCGCGACGCGTCGGGAAACATCGGAATGCTCAGCCGGCAAAAACCGTAGGTACCGAGTTTGAGCAGTACGCCGGCGAGAATGACACTGCCGGCGGTGGGGGCCTCGGTGTGCGCAAGCGGCAACCAGGTATGCACCGGAAAGAGGGGGACTTTGATGGCGAATCCCGCCGCGAATGCCAGAAAGAGCCACCATTGCAGGTTGTAAGGAAGAAAACCACCCTGGCCAAGCTCAATCAGTTTTTCGATGTTGAGCGTGAGGTATCCCAGGGTCGTGTACGAATAATAGGCCAGGTAGAGCACGCCGGCGAACGTCAGCACGCTGCCGGCCAGAGTGAAAATAAAGAACTTGTTGGCAGCCCGGCGACGCTCGGAGCCCCCCCAGATCCCAATCAAGAAATACAGTGGAATCAAGGTGAACTCAAAGCACACATAAAAGAACAGCAGATCCATCGCGCAAAAGACACCGAGCAGACCGGTCTCCAGAAACAGCAGGAGGCAGTAGTATTCCCGCACGCGCGTGCGGATACTGCGAAAGCCGGACAAGATCGCCAGCGGCATCAACAGCGTAGCCAGCACAACCAGCCAGATGCTGATCCCGTCCACGCCAACGTGGTAGGCAATGTCGATCGAGGGGACGGCCAGGCCGTCGATATCGATCAGTTCCCCGGTATTCCACGGCGCACGGTGAGTCAGCAGGTAGGCCGGGTCGTCGTAGCTGTTGGCTGGGGCTCCTTCATAAAACTTGAACAGCGCAAGGAGGGATATTCCCAGCGTCAGCAGCGAATAGAACAACGCGCTGCGCCGTACGGACGCATTGTTCCCATAGGGTGGGAGCATCAGGAGAACGCCCCCAACCAAGGGCGTGAAGATTACAATGGTGAGAATCCAGCTTTCCAACGTTACCTCTTGGACCTTGGGAACAACCCGTCAGCTTCTTTTCCGCGCCGACTGTGCATCCGTGCCGCGCAAGACCTCTACGCCCACAAGACCAGCAACAGGATGATCGCGATACCCGCCACCATGCTCAGGGCATAACCCTGAAGCAAGCCTGATTGCGCCGTGCGCAACAGGTAGGCCACCGCCCGGGGTATTGCCGTGACCACCCAGATCAGCCCATCGACTCCATAGTCGTCCAACCCGACACAGAAACGCCCGCCGCGCTGCGCCGGCTTCACGATGGCGCCATCGTACAGTTCGTCCACGTAATACTTGTTCCACAATGTGCGATAGGCGCGCGGAGCCGAGGCTTTGAGCAGGCCGGGAATCCAGGGCTCGCGAACGTACAACAAATATGCAGCCAGAATGCCGACGATGGCCAACGCGCCCGATACGATCATCAGCCCGTAGTGGGCCCAGAAGCCCGCGTGCTCCACGATGTGAATCGGGTTGTTCCGCACGAACGTATCGGCAAAGACCGGCTCCAGGAATCGATGCAACGCGCCGGTGCCCTCCGCGCCAAGATATCCAGCCGCAAGCGCACCGACACTCAACACGAGCAGCGGCGCCCGCATCCAGATGCCGGACTCGTGTGGATGAACGCCTTCCGGAACACGATAGGGGCCATGAAACGCCAGAAATACCATGCGGAACGTGTAGAACGCCGTCAGCAGCGCCGTGAGAAGCCCGATGACGCCGAGCACCGGATGCGCGGCCAGCGCATGGTGAATGATCTCGTCCTTGCTGAAGAAGCCGCTGAGCATGGGAAATCCCGATAGCGCCAGCGATCCGATCACAAAGGTCGCAAAGGTCCACGGCAGCACTTTGCGAAGACCGCCGAAATGGCGCACGTCGATGATGCCTCCCATCGCGTGCATCACGCTTCCGGCGCCCAGAAAGAGCAGCGCCTTGAAGAACGCATGGGTAAAAAGGTGGAAGATCGCCGAGTCGGCGGCATAAACCCCGATCGCCAACACCATGTATCCCAACTGGCTGATCGTGGAATAGGCCAAGATGCGCTTCATGTCCGTTTGGACCAGCGCAATGCTCGCCCCGAACAGCGCCGTCGCCGCCCCGACCACCGCCACCACCATCATCGCCGTCGGGGAGGCCGCAAAGATCGCTCCGCACCGGGCGATCATGTAAATGCCGGCGGTTACCATGGTGGCTGCGTGAATCAAGGCTGAAACGGGGCTGGGCCCTTCCATGGCGTCGGGAAGCCAGACATGGAGAGGAAGTTGCGCGCTTTTTCCACAGGCCCCACAAAAAAGCAGCAGGGCGATGGCGGTGATCCGGTCGCCCGAAAGGGGATCACCTGAGCCGGTCAACCCCTGCGAGACCATCTCAAAGACGGCGCCGTATTCAAGTGAACCGAACGTCAGGTAAATCAGAAGGATTCCCAGGGCGAAACCGAAATCCCCTATGCGATTAACGAGAAACGCCTTCTTGGCGGCTGCCGCGGCGGCGGGCCTGCCGTAGTGGAAACCGATGAGCAGATAGCTGCAAAGGCCGACCGCTTCCCACCCCAGGTACAGCAATAGGAAATTGCCGCCCAGCACCAGGGCGCACATGGAAAAGACAAACAGCCCCAGGAAGGCGAAGAATCGTTCATATCCGTGCACCGCCTTCCCATGCTCGCGCATATAGTCGCGCGAATAGATCACGACCAGAAGGGATACCCCAGTTACCGTCATGAGCATGATCGCGGTGAGCGGGTCGATGAGGTATTCAACCTTGAAGTAGGCTGTTGCTCCCTTTGCGTCTTGTGCGCCATGGGCAATCCAGTCATACACCGGAATCAATGCCGACGTTGCTCCTTCCGGCGCGCCGGCAACCTGCGCACACAAGACAACCGAGGTGATAAAGGCGACGGCGACTCCGGCTACCACGGGCCAGTGCGCCCGCGACCGCAGCAAAACGGGCCCCAGCGCACCGGACAGCACTGCGCCCACAAGCGGCGCCAGCAGAATCAACACGCCACAGGTATAAAGAACTTGATCGGACATGGGTTATGGAATGTTCTTTACCATTGCCAATGAGAAATCCAGCGGGCTCTACCCGTGCATAACCGACCACGCCTGGGCGTCGAGGGTGTCGCGCCGATGGTAAAGCAGCATGATCATACCCAGGGCCAACCCGGCCTCGACCGCGGCGATGACCAGCAGGAACAGCGCGTAGGCCTGACCGTCAAGATGTTGGTGCAACCGGGCGAACGCAACCGCCGTCACCACGACGCCCTGGAACATCAGTTCGGTGGAAAGAAAGATGACGATCAGGTTGCGGCGCGTCAAAAAGCCGACCAGACCGAGGGCGAACAGAACCGCCCCGAGAATCACGTATTCCGTTACGCCGTTCATCAAAACGGTTCCACTTCTTTTCCGATTTGCCCGAGCGGGCGCGGCGCGGGCCGATAGCCTTCGGCCGGCACACGCTTTCGCGCCATGGCGATCGCGCCGACCATGGCCACCAGCAACAGAACACCGCTGATTTCAACGGCGACAATATACCGGGTCATGATGGTTGCCCCCATCGCCATCGTGTTGCCCGCCGGCGCCGGTTGCGTGGAGGACTCGGTTACGTATGTACTGACTGGAATGGCCGCTTGCGCTGCAGGTTCAGGGAGATTCACCGCCTGTCCGGCGATGGCGGCCATCAAGACAAACCCAGCCAGCGCTCCGAAGAAGGGTTCCCTCGCCTGCCGGTCATAGATCGGTGAGCCGGCCTCCTGCGCGAGCATGATGACAAACAGATACACGACCATGATCGCACCCGCGTAAATGATGATGAGAGCAATGGCTACGAATTCCGCCCGCTGTAGCACCA
>JADFMZ010000190.1 GCA_022563615.1 Planctomycetota bacterium | reverse complement strand
AAGGCTACGGCCTGAAACGCTTCGAGCGGTTCATACTGTAAGCCACACACGACCTCGATGACCGGAGGTCGGTCGTAACTCGGAAGCGGATCTGTTCCTGAATCAGCCATCGCTACGTTACTGCGTCCTATCCGTCGCCACACTCTCTTGCTGCTCGCCGTTGACAGCGCGACAGCAAATCCGCACTACGCGGATCATCCGACCACCGCCGATAAGGCAGCGTACCAGCAACGCTCTGCGTTTCCAAGTTTGCCGGATCGTCGCCTGTTTGTCCCGCTTAGCCTGGGTTCGTCAGAAACCCAGCCACGGCACCCACCGAGGAGAGGCTGCTGATGTCCTTGCTGCTTAGGTTTACGTCCGAGACGTGGGGCACCGGTTGAAGCTGCACGAAAACGCCCGGGAATCGTTGTCCCGGAGGCATCAGAGGCAGGATTGGCGCTATGGGGCGGGCAAATAGGCGTTTTGCCGCGAGCCGGGACGGCCAAGCGGCGCGCGCCGCACTCTCTTACTATGCCGAGGCGCTCGAACTCAAGCCGACCGGATCGCGTATCCCATGACGTGCAACTCGGTGATGCCCTTCTTGCGAGGGGTCGCTTGACCGACTCGCTTGAACGATATCGATACGACGGACATGAGAACGTTCTGCGTCGAACATGCGTGACGTTCCGGGCCACTGTACGCTGAGTAGTTTCGGGTGGGTCCAGGTCCAGAGTCGATGACACAAACCGTGGACCGAGCCATGAAGCTAGGCCGGCGAGATCGAAGCGTCCAACGAGGCCAAGCTGCTGTGTTTTCGCAGGTCGGCGGTTGGCATCACCGTTTCGCAGCGTATCCACCCTCTAACCGTGGTTCCAGGTTGGCTTTGGACAGATCCTACAGTAGCATCATGGCCAGGGTTCCAACAACGCGCGAAATGAAATGCTTACGATTCCACTCGCTGATGTCACGGTATGGCATGTGTAAGACCCGTTTGTCCTGTTGGAACTTGGTTAGCGCCTGTTGTTTCAGTGTTCCAATCAGTCGACCGACTTTACCTCGGCTGTCGGTTCAAGGGCGCCTACTTCAAAATGTGGGAGTGCAAAGGTGATGTCGCAAGTCTCAGAGAAAACATTGGCCGGGCTTGAGCCGCAATCGGTTTGGGGTTTCTTCATCGGGATTGCAGCCGTACCTCGGCCGTCGAAGCAAGAGGAACGTATCCGCAAGCACGTGCGGGAGGTCGCCGAGGGGCGAGGCCTTGCGGTCAACGAAGACCGCACCGGCAATCTGCTGATTAGCGTGGCGGCAACGAAAGGCCATGAGGATGCGCCGGTTACCGTTCTTCAGGCTCATCTTGATATGGTGTGCGAGAAGAACTCGTCCACAGCGCACGACTTTAGCAACGAAGGTATCCATCTGGTCTTGGAGACCGAACCGAAAACCGGAGAGCGCATCGTTCGAGCCGAAGGTACGACGCTCGGGGCCGACAACGGTATCGGCGTCGCGCTTGCACTGGCTGCAGCGACATCACCGGAAGTCGTTCACGGTCCCCTGGAGCTGTTGTTCACAGCCGACGAAGAAGACGGCATGACGGGCGCCAAGGCGCTGACCCAAGAGTCCTTCCGAGGTCGAAGAATGCTGAATTTGGACTCGGAGGAGCATGACTCGATTTACATTGGATGTGCGGGTGGCTGCGACGCCAATCTGGCGTGGACATTTAAGGCCGAACCGCCGCCGCAGGGAGGGGAAATCTGCCGGGTCACCGTCACCGGCTTGCGCGGCGGACACTCCGGCTGCGACATTCACGAGGGCAGGGCCAACGCAATCAAGCTTCTCGTACGGACCCTGCTTCGCGTTCCCGCCACCTCGCTGCAACTGTTCGAGATCTCGGGTGGGAGCAAGCGCAACGCCATCCCGCGCGAGGCGGCGGCCATCGTCGTTGGCCCTGTCGGCACGCTGGAGGCGTTGAAGACGGCGAGTGCGGATGTTGCATCCGAAGCCCAGGCTGAATCCTGCGAACCCGATGTCACCGTCCAAGTGGAACGTGAGTCGGGCGCTCCTCGTCCGATTTGCGTTTCGACCAGCGATACCGATCGGATCCTACTGGCATTGTCAGCGATTCCCAGCGGAGTGTTGGGAATGCACCCCAAGGTTTCCGCGCTGGTGGAAACGTCTAACAACGTTTCGACGATTACCACGGAAATTAGGGAATCGCAAATCGTCATTGCTGCCGGAATGCTCTCGCGCAGCTCGTCCGATTCAAGGAAGCGCGAGACGTTTGATCAGCTCGCTGCCATTGGACGTCTTGCCGGCGCCAAGGTTGCTTTGGGCAATGAATACCCAGGATGGTCGCCGAACCCGGATTCGCCAACGTTGGCAATCTGCCGCCGGGTCTATAAAGAACTGTTCGGTGACGAGCCGAACGTTGCAGCCATTCATGCCGGTCTTGAGTGTGGTATTATTGGTGAGCGCGTCGGAGGTATGGACATGGTGTCACTAGGACCAACCATCCGTGGGGCACATAGTCCGGAAGAGCGCGTGTATGTTGCTACCGTTGAGAGCACTTGGCGTTACCTCGTGGCGTTGCTGGGCGCCTTCGCCCAAGAGCGTTGAGACGGGCGTTAGCATCAGGGCTCTTGCCGACTGCCCATCGCGAAAAAGTCATCCCGAACCATCGTGCCCGTCGGAACCTTGCTGATCGGAATATGAGGTTTGCAAGCGCCGCCGCCGCCGAGATCATGGGACTTCGTAGGTCTTCGGCGGTATTCGATCCAGGGCGCTCGGTGATGCCGGCGCTAGTTAACGCAGGTCACCCGCCCGACGCACCGGGTTGGGTGTCAAGGATGACTTTGTGTGTCCCGTCGCTCGGCCCCTCCTAAGGCCTAAGCACAGGGCGGCGGGTGCCCTTTTCTCTTGAGTGAGTGGTGCTCGCGCTGGTATACTACCGGTCAGGTCCAGTCGAATCAGAACCACGTTCTAGGGAGGGTTAGCTATGTCGCGTGCGGGATTCGTTGTTGGCTTGTTGGTTATGATCCAGGGGGCCGTCGAAACGGTACCCGGGGAGTAGGACGATGGCTAAGCGAAAAGCCCGCGGTCGAAGCGGCGGGAGGCGTCCACAACGGCACGCCCCACCCTCGGCACGGCGCGCTCAGCGCGATCGTCCCGTCCAGAGCTCACTAGAGGACCGCGAATGCGCCTCCCGCGCCCGCCGGCGCACGCTGTTCAAACTCGCCGTTGTATGCCTCTCGCTACTTGTGTCTGTGTGCGTAGCCGAGGCAGCAATCAGACTACTTGATCTTGCGCCGCCCCTTCCGCAACAGTACCAGGATTTCATCGACGACCCGTATCTGGCGTTTCGAAAGAAGCCCAATACGTTCAGGACGGGAACAAGCAAGAGTAGAGAGTTCGATTTTTCGTACCGAACCAACTCCGCCGGGTTCCGCGACAGGGAGCATACGCTGGAGAAACCGGCCGGCGTCTTCCGCATTGTTGCGGTTGGAGACAGCTTCAGCTGGGGGGCAGGCGCAGCCTTTGAGGAGACGTACCTCGTACGCCTCGAGGCCTTGCTCAATCGCCGAAGCCACGGGCACCCGGAGGTCGAGATCATCAAGGCTGGCCAACCCAGGTACTTTCCTGAAATGGAGCGTCACCTACTTGAGCACTACGGGATGGCCTATGAGCCGGACCTCGTTCTCGTGACGTTTCTCCCGAACGACGTGGTGGACACAGTCAAGGGCGTTGAAGCGTTGCGGCCATCCAGACGAGAGGGATACCTCTTGTCCCGCCGAAGCCAGGCCCTTGGCTCCACCGGAATATGGCTATACCTCAATTCTCACACCGCCCGCGTCGTGCTCAGTGCACTCGCGACCGTCATCGATCGGAATCGGGCTCCCGTTCTCGACATCGGCGACGTGTCTCAGGAGGACATTCGCGCCGCGTGGCAGACCGTATTCGCAGAGTACAACCGGATGCGCAAGATCGCCCACGAACAACAAGCGAGCTTCGTCGTCGTGAGCGTACCGCAGGCGAAGCTCTCGCCCGTAGCAGGACAAATCCTCGCCGCGCAGATCGCCGCCGGTGTCGATGCGTTCATCGACACCCAGCCGGCACTCGCCGCAGTGCGAGACGAGACCGGCCGGCCACCCTACTGGCCCAAGGACGGCCACTGCACGCCGGAGGGCTACGGAATCATTGCGCAAGCGGTTTACGACGGACTGGTCTCGCACAACCTCGTACCCTAGCTCGGAAGTCACGACCCGGGTAGGGGGCGTCCAGGGAGGAGACCTGCCTTCGAGCCGTGCGCGGAGGCTATCCTGGACGCGGCGGATAGAATGAATCAACCATGATCCGAAAGGTGATCATCGTGGTGCTGACGCTGGGGGCAGTTGCGGCGGGGGGGTTGGTGCTGAGGCGACGGACAGCCTTGTTGCAGTGAAGGCCGACACCACCCCAAAGCCCCCTCTGAGCCGTTTCCAAGGATTCTCGACCGGCCATGATTCCTCAATGGCCTCAAGTATATGTAAAACAATAGGCTGCGATCATGCCGCCCGGGAGCGGGCTCAGAAGCATCGGGGATTCCTATTTTTCCCCCAAATCGGGTGTCGTGGTTGACGGCCTTGGCGAATCTCCCCGGTTCGCGTTACCATGGCGCTTGCGGAGGAAAACGACAAGCTATGGCACAAGGGAGAGTCCGTCGTGCAAAACACAAGTTTCGTTCAAACCCAAACCATTATCCATGCCCTCGAGTTCGCGATCTCCAAGGGCGGTTTCGGTCGCAACCAACAACAGAAGCGAACCGCGGCTGCTCTGGTCAAGAGCATGAAAAGCAACAAGTCCGTCAGCGGGAGGCACCAACAACTGGTGACCCTGCTGAAGAAAGGTGTGACGCTCGAGGGGATGATGAAGGCCGCCAGTGCCTCTCGACGCACCATCTTTCGCTACCTCAACCACTTTGAGGATGCCGGATTCGACATCGTCATCGACGACGGAAGATACCGGCTCAAATAGGCTACCTCTGTACGGATCACGCCTCTTCGCGTTTGGACCGTATTGTTTTTTGTGGATCGCGGACCCACGGGAGTCGTGCGCGGATGCCTTGGTCGAGTCGCGGCAGGTCGAATCCCCAACCCAACCGCCCAACCGCCTCGCGCCCCGACCGCGCGGACCCGCCGCATGAATCGGAATTGGGTTCGCACAATGCCTGTGACGCCGACGGGCGGAACCTCGGAACCTGGTCGAAGCTGCCTCTGCGCGATCGTCTTCTCATACTGGCCACCTTGATCGCTGTCGCGGCGCTGGCGATCCCTCGACTGCCGCCGGGTATTTGTTCCGGCGATTCGGGTGAGTTGCAATTGGCCAGTGCGACGCTCGGCATCACCCATGCGCCGGGCTACCCGGGCTACGTATCGCTCGGCTATCTGGCTACGCTCGTGCCGGGCGTCAACCCAGCCTATATGGTGACGCTGGCCTGCCTGGCTTCAGGGCTGATCGTCATCGGGCTCTGCATATTGTTGCAGGTGCGCCTTGGCGTGGCGCCGGCGGTATCGTGTCTTACGGCCTTGACCTTGCTGACTCATCCGCGCATGTGGTGGAGCCTGGTGGCGCCGGAGGTCTACCTTCCTTCGCTGGCGTTTCTTGCCGGCGCCGTCTATCTGTTGGTCCGGTTCGAGCAAGTCGGCGCCCGCCGTGATCTGTACATTGCGGCGGCCTTGTACGGCGTGTCTCTGGCCAACCGCCCGCCGATTCTTTTCATGCTCCCTTTCATCATGGCGGCCTGGTGGTATGGCTGGCGCTGCTGGCAGCGTCGGCGTTCCAACGACGCTCGAACATGGAGCTGGGCGCGATCCCTGTCTCTGGCCACGGCCTGCGCAGCCCTGCCCGGTCTGTACTCGGTGGGATACCTGTACGTCCGGGACCAGCCCGCCACGCCTTACAATTACATAGAACGATGGAACCAAGAGAATCGGGGCCTGCCGGACACGACCGAAGGCGTTGGGGCCAAGCTTGAGCGCGTGGTCTGGCACACCTCGGCCCGTGAGTTCGACTACGCGATGGGCAACACGTGGACCGGCGCGTGGCGAAAACTCAGGTGGGTTCGCAACGAGTTCTTTCTCTACCGATCCACGACGCTCGGTTTGGTCTTGACGATGATCGTACTGGGCGCCTGGGTTACGTTTCAACGATGCCGGGCGGCGCTGTGGTTATTCGTGGGCATGATCGTCAGCACGCTGGCGTTCGTGTGCGCGTATCGCATGTGGGGCCAAGCCGCCGACTTGCTCCCGATGATCTGGACCGCCACGGTGCTCCTGGGTGTCGCCACCGTGCCCATCCTGCCTCCCAGCGCAAGCCGCACTCGAAAGCGGATTGGGGTCGCCGCCCTGGTGATCTTTTCGCCGTTCCTGCTCCACTATGCCTCGGAGCGCGCCGAAAAAACGTCGAAAAAAGGCGATGCTACGGAGTTTGTGCGGGCGATGGATATGCAATCCCTGCCG
>JADFMZ010000189.1 GCA_022563615.1 Planctomycetota bacterium | reverse complement strand
TCAGGCAGTATGCGATCGAAAGGAAGGGGATGCCCCGCAAGGACCGAAACCCGCGATCGGACGGCGATGGCGAGAGGCGTTGTTGCCGTTGGCTATTTTTGCGGCGGGGCCTTTGATTCTTTGGGGGGTGACGTTCGCCTACTTCGCCTGGACGGACCGTTTCCAAGAGTTCATCGACGCCGTGTTTCTGGCCAACCTCAGCTACAGCGAAACATCCGAAGGGTTCGCGGTGCGCTTTCTTCGCTTTTTCAACCCGCAGCGACATCCATTCATTTTCGACAGCGCGCTGCCATTGTGGATCGGCGGCTTCGCGAGCTTCGTCGGCTTGTTGGTGCGTGCGTTTGTTTCGCCCAGGCCCAACACGCTCGCCATCCTCCTGCTACTGTTGGGTAGCTATCTGGCGGCGTGTCTGCCGGCGCGATTTTGGCCTCACTACTACTACCTGCTGATCCCGCCTCTGACGATCACCGCTTGTCTGGGTGTTCAGGGAGTCATCGACTACCTGCGTAGAACGGTAATCCGCGCCGGACCTCTGCAAAAAGTCGGAATAGTCATCCTGTTCGCGGTCCTACCGATCACTTTGTTGGCGACAGAGGTTGTCCACTATTGGGTTCAGCCACCCTTCGGCATTACCGTCCATCGCTACAACTCACGCGACTTTTGGGGTCGAGCCCAGGGGCGAAACGTCCGCCGCGTGACGGACCCCAACGATACGATCTTCGTCTTCGGCAACGACGCTTCGATCTATTACTACGCCCAACGGCGTTGCGCCTCGCGCTACACGATGATTACGGGGCTTACCGCAGGGATGGCCGGCGCCGAGCGCCGCCGCGCGATCCTGCTGTCGGAACTGCGGAAACATCCACCCCGCGTTATTCTTGTTCTGTTTGACGAGGAGCCGTTCGATGAGTGGAAGGCGTTCCTGGATGAGCACTACGGCGAACCTGTCGGGTGGGACTTTCACGACCGAACGGGCGCCCCGATCATGTTCGTCCTGGCGCGAACGGACCATCCGATCGAGGCGATCGACTGGAACTGGGATCGCCAGAGCGTCGGTGGATGGTTCCCGGGCACGAAGCGCTGAGGTTGCTGCGTGACGGCGCGGGGTGATAGGATAGGTTGATCGGATCTCGAATCGCGGCGCGTCGGGTGGAGCTCGCGTCGTGGTCGCGCCACGCTCCGGCCAAGGTCTATCCCGGATGCGGCGCCGCGCAGAGGCCCGGCAATGGAAACATGCCCCAACGTGATGGCTCGACCGGATACGAGCGACATGCGCCTGCCACCGCAGAAGAGGACTACGCCGCTTGAAGGACGCTGGGACCGCGCTGCCTCCTCCCCGGCTCCGGCGTCGTGCGCAGCCGTCCTGGTGGGTTGGGCGGCGGGGATGGTGGTCACCGGCCTAGCCCTTCGCCTGGGTTCTGCCTTTTCGCAGATCGCGCCGCCGACCGAGGCGGTAATCGGCGGCGCCTTTCTTGCCCTTGCCCTCGGGGTGGCGGTACCCACCCGGTTGGCCACGTGGGTTTGTGCCACGGCGTGGCAGCGATTCGTGTCTCGCGGCAAGCGCTCCGAGGTTTCTGCGGTGCTCCTGGACGTCGGGTCGGCCGATCGCCCGTTGTACTGGGTGGTCCTGTCGGTGATCGCGCTAGGAGGCGGGATCGCGACGGCGCTGCTTCCGATCCATGTGCATTTCGCCTTGGTCGGCTATGACTGGCTGCTCGCGCACTTTGTCTGGTCTGAGGCGACGCTGGACCTCCTGCATGTGGGTATTGCTTTGGCGACAGGCTTCGTCCCGTTGACGATGCTGGGGTTGGCGGCCTCGTGCACGCATCACCTGAGTTGCCCATGGGGGCGATGGGAAACGCGGGCCACCGGGTGGTGGCTGATCGGAGGGTGCGGGGGAGTGTGGACGGGCTCGTGGCTTGCCCGGTCGGAGTCAGCCGGGAACCTGGTGCTGCTCGCGGCTTCGTTACCCTCACTTCTGGCGGCCGTGGTTTCGGTCGCAGTAAGTTCCGCTCGTCCGGGGCGGTGGGCGGCGTCGGAGTCGGAATCATCGCCGCTTCCGATGTGGAGCGATCGTTGGCCTCGACTGCTGCGCGCGGGGATCGTGGCTGTGGGCGGTGGCGGCGCTTGTGGCGCCTTCGTATGGGCCGGGCACCTGGCGGGTGAACAGCATTCACAGGGCGCCGCCCCTGGAGCGATGCTGCTGGCGATGGCGGTCGGCGTGTTCGCAGCCTGCCGGAGCAGGCGATCGGGATTGCGATCCATCGGCGGGTTCGGTGTCGCGTCCGCCTGCGCGGGCGTTATCGTAGCCGTGACCACAGTGCTGTTGGCCCACGCTCCCGGCGCCGGAGGGGGGCTGTGCCATGCCGCAGCCTGGGTTGCGGTTTCGGGAATCGCCTACGCAACGACCTACGGGCGCAAGACGCTGCTGGATCGGGTGGCCAGCCGGTCCACTGCAGGCGCCAAGGTTTTGGCCGGCCTGTTAGCTTGTGCCGGTTTCACGATCTGGCTGGGGGCGCCCCGGGTCGCGCGATGGATGGGCGAACCAGCCACGCTGGTGCTGCTGGCCTTGTCACTTCTGGCACTGGGCGGCATGTTGATCATCCATGAACCGTCCTATTCTCCCGCGACCCGGCGCGTTCGACTTTGGGCGGTGTTCGCATCGGTGGGAATGATGATCCTGGCGTCGTCGTCATCCTGGAACCCCTGGCGCGTGGCCCCTCCGCCTGGCGCCTCAGCACTGGGAGCGGTTTCTGTCCGTGAAACCGGACCGCTCCCTCATGGGCGCGGTTCGAACAGAAGCTTGTCAAACACGCGCCAAAGGAGTTTGCTTACGCCGTTGGAAAGTTGGTCATCCATTAGAGCCTATCCCAAGAAGTGTGGCACGGGTTTGCAACCCGTGTGTTTCACCGGTTGAAAACCGGCGCCGCCGGTTGAAAACCGGTGCCACATAGGTTTGTGGAGTAGGCTCTTAGTTGAAGTTCACAGGAGAATACCATGTTCAGTCCATCCGTAGTGCCTGCAAAACCGGTCGCGCGTTGGGCGCGGGTCGTCATCGGCGTATTCCTGCTGCTAACGTGCATCCGGGCTTGGGTCGGCCAGGGAACGACCGACAGCCGCGCCTACGCCCAGATTCCCGACAGCGGGTTGCAACGAAAACTGCTGTTGGAGGAGGCTCGTCGCACGAACCAGCTACTATCCGATATTAAGCGGGTTCTGGAGACCGGCACGCTTCATGTCCAGCTGCGTAGTGCCGATAACCAAGCGGATAAGCCCTCGAACGCGCGCGGAGCCCCCTAGGGCCGGCGCGCCGGCACGGATGCGCAAAACAGAATGGTAAAAACCTTTTTCAGGCGAGGTTGCCTCTGTGTCTGCGCCATAGCGCTGCCTGCATTGATCGACAACGATGGTGCCGCGCGCGCCTTCGGGCAAGAAGAGCTGCCCTCAGAGGCGGCCGTTCGATCCGATGCGCCGCAAGTCGTGGTCTCAGAGGTCGGAACGGTTGAACTGCATGTCGCCGACCTGCCGCTATCGACGGTTCTGCGCCTGTTGTCCCTGGAGGGTCAGCGCAACATCATCGCATCGCCGAAGGTAACGGGCACCGTCACAGCCGATCTGTACGGCGTTACGTTCGATGAGGCCCTTAACGCGATCCTGATGAGCAACGGCGCCGGCTACCGGAAAATCGGCAACTTCATTTACGTGCACACCGAACAGGAACTCCGGGAGATGGCCGACCTCGCCGGCGGCAGACCCATCATCCACATCTTCAAGCTCAGCTATATCTCCGCCGAGGACGCACGAACGTATGTAGGGGCTGTATTGGACGAAGAGGATGGAGCGGTGTTTACCTCCCCGATGCCGGCGGGCGGTCTGGCCAGCAGCGCTTCCGAAGGAGGCGGTAATGCGTTCGCCGAACAGGACTTCATCATCGTAAAGGCGTCGCCCGCCAAAATCCGGGAGATCGCCGACCTTCTGGCTGAGGTGGACGTGCGCCCGAGGCAGGTGCTGGTGGAGGCGACCATTCTTCGCGCCAAACTGTCCGACGACAACGCTTTGGGGATCGATTTCACGTTGGTCGGCGGCGTGGATCTGAGTCTGCTGGGCGCGACTTCACGAGGTGTCACCAGTCTGACACTTGGATCACTGCCTCAGGATCGCTTCGAGCGATTCAACGCAACGGCCACGACGGATTTTTCCGGAAACGTGCCCGGCGGCGGCTTGACCATCGGGATCCTCAAAGATCACGTGGCCGTCTTTGTTCGAGCCTTGGAGGAAATAACCGACACCGTCGTGGTGGCCAACCCGAAAGTGCTGGCGCTGAACAAGCAAAAAGCTCAGGTGATCGTCGGTCGGCGTGACGGATTCCTGACGACCACGGTCACGCAGACCCAGGCGATCCAAACCATCGAGTTCCTCGAAACCGGCACCCAACTGATCTTTCGCCCCTTCATCGGCAACGACGGATACATCCGCGTGGAGCTTCACCCGGAGGACAGCGTGGGGTTCATCAACGCACAAGGCCTGCCTTCCGAGCAGACCACGGAAATCACAACCAACGTCATAATTCGCGACGGCCAAACCATTCTGATCGGTGGTCTGTTCCGCGAAGTGACCACGTCGCTTCGATCCCAGGTTGCGGGGCTTGGCAGTCTGCCGCTGATCGGACCGCTGTTTCGCTCTCAGAACGACTCGATCGCGCGAGAGGAAGTGATCATCCTGCTGACGATCCATATCGTCAAAGACCAGGATCTCTACGCCGACGCCTCGCGCCGGCAGCTTGAAATCGCGGAACAGCTTCGTGTCGGCGCGCGGCGAGGCCTGATGGGACTCGGTCGCGAGCGGCTCGTGCAGCGCTATTACCGCAAGGCAATCGAAGCCGTTCAAGGCGGCGATCCGAAGAAGGCGTTGTGGCATACGCGAATGGCCCTGCACAACGACTCGACCTTCCTGCCCGTGCTTCGCCTGCAGGAAAAGATCCTCGGCGAGCGGGCGTGGGAGGAGAACGGGGCCGGGGGGCGCGATTTCATCTATCGCCTGATCGCGCAAGAGCGCGGGTATCGGCTGCCGCTCTATGGCCGACCCGCGCAACCGATGAACGACCACGATGAACAGGGTCAATGAAAACTTTTTGGGAGCTGCGAACAACTATGAACGGTTCCATTCCTGAATGGAGTAATCAAGACCCCCGCGCTAACGCACGGCGTTTGGATCGTGTCATCTCACTCGCGTGTGCGCCTGGCGCCGTGATGGACAAGTCCCACGACCCTCTGAGCCGCAGGCTTCAGCCTGCGCGAGCCCGCGCAGGTGACCCGATGTCACAGGAGATCGTTAAATCGCGCGGGCTCAAGCCCGCGGCTCGGGTTGGAATCTCAGGCACACCACGTGTGATGCGCAGTATCCGGGTGATCCTCATGGTTCTGGCGATGTGCCTCGCCGGTTGCCGTACTCTGTCCCATACGCAAAGCAAGCAAGAGGCGATGCAGCGTTGGAACCAGGTGCGCGGTGGCATCACTTATCAGCTTGCCCGCCAACATCATGATGCGGGCCGTTTTCAAGATGCGGTGCTGGCTGCCACCCAAGCTCTTTCGCTCGATCCGCACCAGCCCAGCGCGTACATCGTGCTCGCCGAAGCCAACCTTGAGCTGGGCAAGCCGGTGTCGGCCCTTGCCGCAATCGAAAAGGCCCGAATGCTCGGCATCGAGCCAGCCGAACTGACCTACTTGCAAGGCGTCGTCATGGAACAGCGGGGCGAAGTGGAGGCCGCGCTCGAGCTTTACCGTCGTGCTCGTCGGCTGGATGTCCACCATGTGGACTATCTGGTTGCGGAAACGGAGTGTCTTGTGCTTCTGGGGCAACCCGATGAGGCCCTCAAGCTATTGGACGAACACGTGCACCAGTTCGACCAGGACGGCACGATTGCTGCGTTATCCGGGCACGTCGCCGCACTGCTGGGGAATCAGAAAGACGCCGCCAGGCGCTACCGGCAGGCGATGTTGAGTGTGAGTACCAGTCGTATCCTGGCCAGGGAGTTGGGTTTGCTCCTGACCCGCTCACAACGATACGAAGAAGCGCGAGAACTGCTGGAGTCGGTGGTCGGCGACGTTCGGGACTCTTCGAGCACGGTTTCCTTTCGGCTCAATCCCGAGTGGAACCCCGAGCCGGACGCGACCGTTCGACGGGCCCTGGCTACGTGCTATCTCGCACTGAACGCGCCCGAGGAAGCCAAGGAGCTGTTGATGGAATGTGTCGCCTCGAACCCGAAGGACGCACTCGCCCAGGTGTTGCTTGCCAAGGCGGCATTAGCGACCAACGACCCGCTGACCGCTGCACGAGCAGCCCACCAAGCATTCCAATGGATGCCGGTTGAAGCCGAGGTGCAACTTGTCCGTGCGGCTTCCCAGTGGCGGTATGGAAACCTGCGGGCGGCGGCACAAAGCCTGCACGATCTTCTGAATCTACGCCCGGACGATCGCGCAGCCCT
>JADFMZ010000188.1 GCA_022563615.1 Planctomycetota bacterium | reverse complement strand
GGAGGTTGAGTGCCGGTCTCAGAATTGTTCATGGACTTCCACCTGGAGGCCGCATCTTCCACCAAGCCCGGGAGACGCTCCAGCAGACCGCCGCCGATCGCAACGACATCAGGCTGATAGCGATCGACCAGGTTGGCCGCCGCGCGGGCAACGGCGCCCGCCACTTCCCGGATCAAGAGTCTTTCCGCATCGTGATCCCGATTCCCGTCACGTTGTGGTTCGGCCGGACCGTCGAACCCCAGCCGCCGGGCGCGCTCTTCGAGCGCATGGCCCGAGGCAAGCGTTTCCAAGCACCCGCGCCGTCCGCAGCGACAGACGATGGCGCTGGAGCTTTCATCCACTACCAGAACATCCAAGTGAGTACGCCGTTGAGTGTCGAACCGCACTAATTCCCCATCAATGACCACCGCGCAAGCCACACCCGTTCCGAGACGAAGATGGACGAACCGGTCTACCGGCGGCAACCAGCAGGCGTACTCAGCCCACGTCGCAGCCTCGGCGTCGGTCACGAGGGCGACTTGACTTCCCGTGGCTAAGGCCAATTCATCACGGATGGGCCGACCTTGGAAATCGGGGAGGTTTAGCACGTGCAGGAGGGTGCCTCGATCATGATCGATCCTGCCGGGAAGCGCCAGGCCGATCGGGCTCGCGAGCCTGCCCGGGAAGCCCGTTTCGTCCAGGACTTTCTTGATCGTTCGAGCGATCCAGGCGATTAGTGCGTCCGGCGTATCATGCTCTGCGGTGCGTGTCCGCTGATGGGCCACGATCCGCCCGGCGGAGTTCACGGCAGCCACGCGAGTGAACGTGCCGCCGACATCGACGCCGACGGTTACAAGCCTGGATTCGTTGGCCATGATCGTTCCCTGTTCCGCACGGGACGAGGCGCGGCGGATCTGATAGAATAAGAGACCGACGATCGTCTCGTTCATTCGGTTGGATGAGCGTACTCGGGAGGTGTGTTTTGTCGATAAGGCGTATGCGGCTGGTCGTAGTCACTGCGGAATTGCTGGCAATGGTTCAGACGCCTGCGCGGGCTCAAGGGCCATCGCCTGTAGAACAAGCCGGTCAGCCTCCCGCAACGGAAAACCAGCCAGACCAACAGGTCCAAGCGGGTGCTCAGGAGGCTGCCCGGACTGCCTCGGCTATAACGGCGGATGCGACGGACGCTGGGATGAACCCTTCGGCGGTCGTCATTGAGGTGGTCGGTACGGTCGATCGGGCGTCGCCCGGGGTGTCCCCGCTGGCGTTGCAGGGTTGGACGGCGATCGAGCGGGATGACCGTTTGGCGCCGGGCACACAGATTCGTACCGGGCTGCGCTCCCACGTGAACCTGCGCTTCGGCGAAACGACGACGGTCAGCGTTCGCAGCGCCACGCACGCAAGCATCGATCAGTTCTATCGCAGCGCGACGACCGAGAATGTTCGGATCGGTCTGGCCTACGGAACCGTGCGCGGCGGGTCCACCGAAGGGCGACTCCGTAGCGACGTCGTCGTCGATTCGACGGTCGCCACCTTAGCCAAGCGCGGCACCGAAGGGTGGCAGTTATGGGTGGAGCCCATGACCGGCCGGTTTCGGGTTTCGCTTGCCCGGCACGGGCTTGTTGAGGCGATCCAGAAACTAGGGCTTGCCGGCGACCGGCGCATCTCACGAACGCTTCGCCCAGGGGAGTACGTGACCGCCGACACGATCGCCAATCTGTGGATCCGGCAGGCGGTCTTCGATCGCATTGTGACCTTCTATGAAGCCAATTTTTTGACCGAAGCTGATGCGGAGTTTACGACCGCCAACACGCGAGGTTTCGGCACTCTTGCGCCAGGTGGTGGAACAAGCCTTGTCGATCTTTCGGAGCGAGTCAGTGCGCAGTTCATCCTGGCGCAGACGGCGGGAACCCTGCCGGTCGGCCAGACGCTGCCGACGACCGCGCTGCTCCAGCGCGTGCCGGTGAGGCGCCCCGAAGGCAACTTCGGAACTGGCAGCACGTTTCGGGTACTCCTGCCCAGGGCCGAAAACGTGTCGCGTTCCCGGCTGTATCTTGGCCGACGTGTCTTTGGGAACTGAACCGGCGGCCTTCGATATTTGGAATAATCGCGCCGGTTCGGCGAATACCGGGGAGCCGGCGCCGTACCGAAAACACTGTTGTGAGGTTAGACCATGATCCAGGTGACGATTTTCTCAGGCCACGATGGTCGGTTGCGATATGACAAATGGTTCTATTTGACCCTTTTCGCCGGTTGCGACCTGGTCAGGCCGACGGTGGCCCGGCAGCTCCTCATGCGACGACACGCGGAGCAGGAAGGGCACGTTGTAATGCGAAAGCCGTTTTTCCTCACCATTTTTGGCGGCGTGGACATTAAGTCGCCTACGCTGGCTGAGGAGTTCATTGACCTCCGCGAAATGGTCCACGGTGGGGCGCTGAATATGGACGACTGGGAGCGCGCGATGGTGGACCTGGGCCGGACTGACGCGGGGATCGCATCCTTCACCATTTTTGGCGGATTCGACGAATGTCAACTCCCGCGCGAAACTGAGGAGATCGACAGCCTGGCCGTTCAATGCCACGTCGGCAATATTTCCGACAGCGCCAGGCAGGTGCTTCAACTCGGGATCGGTCAACGCGACGCGGAACGGCGCGCCGTCGTGCGCCGCGCCATCCTGGCTAACGCGTAACTCCGACGCGGTCGCTGAGGGCATTTACGTTAACGAGCAGTCCGGCGCGTAAGGGCCTATCCTATTAACCCTTGTGGCACCGGTTTTCAACCGGCGGCGCCGGTTTTCAACCGGTGAAACGCACGGGTTACAAACCCGTGCCACACTTTTTGGGATAGCGCGTAAGGCCGTGGGCCAGCGTGACAAACGACTCATCGGCCGCGCTCTACCTCAATCCCCAATGCGCGCAGCCGCTTGCCGTTGTGAAGGTCGGAACGCAATTCGTGGATCGTTCGCTGGAGCGGCAGGCTGGCGTTCGCCTGCAGGGCGTCCAGCACGGCATCGAGGGCGACCTGGTTTTCCGCAGTTAGCATCGCCCGCTCGCCGTTAACGACCGCCTCGATCGTTGGGAGCGTGGCGAGCATGGTCTCACGAACCTCCTCAAAGAGCGCGGGGTTCCTCAGGAGGATGAGGCTGACCTCAAAGGCATGACGAGAAAACTGTCTCGTGTAGGCCCGCCCGGTGGCGCTTTGCCCCATGACGTCGTCACGAAAGAGCCGGAGCGTCGCTAGCGTGTCGTCCTGTTCCCGGTCTTCATCGAGCAGCAGCGCGACCGGGCAACCGGAGCCGGGCGATACGTTGATCGTCACCTCCTCTTCAAGAATCGGAATCGTCTCAGCCGCTCGAAACAGCTTGACCCGCAGGATCGTCGTGCCTTCGCTCACGCCGGTAATGTTCCGAAAGATACTGCGGATCGGGGTGGGAGGTTGGGAGGTAATAATGAACTCCTCTCCGTCCTGTGGAAAGCCGCTGGCGATATTCACGTCGTCGATGGAGATAACGAGGACGCCGAACCCCGTGGGTGGATAATCGCACCCGGTACACTTGACCTCCACTTCGGATTCTTCTCCTACCGCGACCGCCACCGGGTTGGGAAAGACCTCGATTCCCGCCTCCGCGACCCGCGCGCCTCCAAGCAACAAGAACAACGCCAAACACCCCGCGGTTGCGATCGTCTGCCTCGAGAGTTTCATCATCGATTCCTTACCTTAGCCTGAACTGGTTATCGTGGAACCACTGTTTTCGACTCCGGCGCAGAGAACCACTGCCAAAGCCGACCATTGCTCGTCGGGAACACCCCGATGAATTGTTGATGTTACCTGAATGGTTGGAGTAACGCAAGCCTAATCAATCGGCGCAGGACGGTCCGAGAAAATGAAGGGAAGCGTCAAGCGTGTCGGGAAAGCCGGTGCTTGATTGGGTGCCATGACCCGACGCGGTTCCACCGACTGTCGTGCAAGTTCAGGCGCGAAAATGATTCGCTACGTGGCCGCGCGTTACTTGGTCATGGCACCCGGCCGACAGTGCAACTGACCGCCCTCGTCCGGAAAGCACCACACCGATTCACCCTACACAATCCACCGCGACGTGTCAACGATCCAATGCGCTAAAGCTGTTCGTCGTGCGCAATATCTTCGAGCGGACAACCCGTGCAAGCAGCACGAGAGCGACAATGCTTCTTGCCGAGCGCAACCAGTAGGGCATGATATTCATTAAATAGGACTGTATCTCGCGGTAGGTGTTGCTGGAATAGCAATCGTGTGGCTTCATAACTCGCACCAGGCGCGATCACGAAGTGGCGACGCAGGATGCGTTGCGTATAGGCGTCCACTACAAACGTGGCATGTCCAGCCGCGTAAAGAAGAATAGCGTCGGCTGTTTCCGGTCCCACGCCGCGAATAGCCAGCAGTCGCCGGCGGGCCTCGGGCAAACGACCTCCCACCAGTGCGTCAAGCGAACCTTGATGATCGCGCCATACCACGTCCACGAAGGCCTTCAATCTTGCCGCCTTAACACGATACGTGCCCGAAGGCTGAATGAGCCTGGCCAGTTCTTTCTCCGAAAGGTCGCGTAGCGCGGATAGGCTCAAACAGCCGGCGCGTTTCAGGTTGGCGATCGCGCGCTCGGCATTGGCCCAGGCAGTATTTTGAGCGAGGATTGCGCCGACTACTACTTCGGTAGGCGTTTCAGCCGGCCACCAATGCTGCGGTCCGTATGCGCGGAAGAGGCGATCGTAGATATCACGGAGGATTACATGCGTGGACGGGCCGGGCATAGCGGTCATGCAAAGCGAGCCGCGGACGGTTGAAGCCCGCGGCTCGCATCAAGCCAGGAACAAAAAAACAAGCGTCGCGAGGCCCTTAGCTCCGCGTATAGGTCACGACTAGCGATTGGTATTCCTTGCCGTCGGGCGCCCGTTCATACATCTCAAACACGTGCTTGTCCTTGTTGATGATACGAGAGATGGACTTCTGCGTCTTTTCGAGTCCGGTCATCGGATCGGTGAGCGTTCCGTACAGAGTAACGACCTTGCCCGATTCGTCGCACGTGCCCTCGCTGGTCATCAACATGGTGCTCATGTTGTCGATCCAGGTGGAAAAGTGCTTCTTCGTTGTATTGTCGTAAACCAAAATCCCCATTCCTTCGAACTTCTGATCTCCCATTGGGGATTCAGTTTGTTGGACGATAAACCGCTTGCCCATGACCCACTTGAACTCAGCCGTGCCCGTGGACTCTTCCCAGGGAGCATCCGGCCCGAACCGCCACTTGGTGTGCAGATTCCACTGGCCGATCAAGACGTCAAGGTGCGCATGATGCTCGCCCGGCTGGGCCGCCTTCATCCAGGCTTCCATCTTGGCGTCGTTCGGTCCGCCCTTCTGATCTTTTTTCTCTTCCTGCTCATCCTGTTGGGACAGGACACGGTTGCCCGACAGCGCGACCACCGCCGCAAAGACAACCCCCACCAGCAATACATTACGTAGTCTCATCAGCTTTCTCCTTCTGATATACCCCATCAATTCGCCATGTTTCGACACGTCGAGCCAAAGGCGGATCATAGCACGAAGGCAAGGATTGGGAAAACTGCAAGACCTGGGCTGTTCAAACTCTTGGAGCCGTCGCTCCGGGGTCCGCTTCGCGCGTCGTCGTTCAGAAGCTGGTCTGCCACAAGGACCTCAAGACCACGTTGACGTACTACATGGTGGCTAACAAGGCAGACCTGCGGGAGGCGGTCAAGAGGATTCGGAATACGGGGCGGATGACGCCTCGAACGATCAGAACCGAGTATCAAAAAACAACACCAGCTCGTAGCGAGACGAACCGGAGAATAGAGCCTGCAATCATGCGTAGCATTGATGTCGGCGCCTCAGAATAAGCGTTCCGGCCGTTCCCATCAATAGGCTCAGCATAATCAAGCCCCATTGCGAGACCGTCGGAACCGTGCAGCCTGCGATAGGTTCGTTTTGACACGCACCGGCAACGGGGTCGCATTCGTTGGTAGTGCACCCATTGAAATCTTCGCAGGCGCACGGCATACAGGGTTCTCCACCGGTTACACTGAAGCTTCCCGGCTGGCACGTTGCGACGGCGACGGTGGTCAGAGCCACCACCAGGATGGGCGTTGTTGCATTTCCTTCAATCGTAAAGGCAGTCTCAAGGCCGGTCCCGTTGAGCGCCGACCGCCATACGGTTCTGCCATTTTCCACGAAGTAGATTTCTTGCCCAGCCACGCCAAATGCAATGACGCCCGGATTGTGTAGGTCGGTCACCAATATCTCGATGCTGGAGAATTGAGGGGCAATTGAGCGCCGAACGCTTCCGTCCGTCCCGGAGGGTCCGGAACCCCAGTCCACCCAATAGAGATCACCGTTGGTTGGATGCACCGCAAGCGAGAGCGGGTTAGGGCCCAATCCGCTCAGGATGTCCACGACATTCGACCCATCCAGGTCGGCGCTCCTCATGTTGCGCGGAGCATCAACGATCCAATCGATCCAGTAGAGCTTCCGCGCGATCGGGTCGACAGTGAGATCCCGGACATCGCCCTCGGGTTTCACGATCATCACCGGCAGCATG
>JADFMZ010000187.1 GCA_022563615.1 Planctomycetota bacterium | reverse complement strand
CGAGGATTTCGTCCAACACGCGACACTCCGCCAGTTGATACCGCAGAACGCGCGTCGCCGGCGGTTCGTCGCTGTCACCCTGGATATCATCGGCTGCTCGGGCAAGCTGAATGTGTCGGCCCTCGATCACCTCAACCTCACCCTGTCCGTTCGACTCGCTCTGGCAAAGCCGGCGCAGATCCGCTTCGTCAAAGAGAAACCGCTGTTCCGGTTCCTCCTGGTCCGGGCGGTAGATCAGCGCAAGCATTTTGGGCAGCCGGCCGCTCTCGTCACGGTGGTCGCGCACCAGCGCGGCAAACTCGATCCCCCGCCGGGCCAGAATGCGGCTCTGAAGCTCCAGAACGTCAAGCTCCCGAACCAGGTCGCACAGCGCCTCACCCTCGATGGTCCGTGATTCCAGGCCCGGCTCGCACACCAGCAGGACCGTGCCCTCCAGCCCCAGCTTCGCGAGTTTGTGATTGAGCAGACGGTCGTCAAGCACATATTCCAGATGTTTACCCTTCTTGACCTGATAGAGCGGCGGCTGGGCGACGTAAATGCGGCCCTCCTCCATGAGTGGGCGCATATGCCTGAACAGAAAGGTCAACAACAGGGTTCGGATGTGGGAGCCATCCACGTCCGCGTCGGTCATGATGATGATCTTGCCGTATCGACACTTCTTGACGTCGAACTCCTCCTTGCCGATGCCGCACCCGACGGCGGAGATGAGTTTGGTGATTTCATCATGGGCGAGCATCTTGTCGACGCGCGCCTTTTCGACGTTGAGGATTTTCCCCTTCAGCGGCAAGATCGCCTGCGTATAGGAATCGCGCCCCTGCTTGGCGATCCCCCCGGCTGAATCACCCTCGACCAGATACAGTTCCGTGGACTCGGCGTCCTTGTTCCTGCAATCCCAAAGCTTTCCCGGCAGTCCACCCGAACTCAGGGCGCTCTTGCGCGATAGGTCGCGCGCCCGCCGGGCTGCGTCACGAGCCTGGGCCGCCTGAATCCCCTTCTGAATGATTCTCTTGGCTTCGGCCGGGTGTTCCTCGAAGTAGCTGCCCAGCCGCTCGTTCATCAACTGCTGGAGAAACCCCTCCACCTCCGGGTTGAGCAGCTTGATTTTCGTTTGCGCCTCGAACTTCGGCTCGCGCAGCTTGAGCGACACCAGGCTGGTCAGGCCCTCACGCCAGTCATCCCCGGTGACCACCGTATTGCCCTTGATGAGGTTATTCTTCCGGGCATAGGTGCTGGCCACGCGCGAGATCGACGTCTTCACCGCCGACATGTGCGTCCCGCCGTGCACGTTGTGGATGTTATTGGCGAAACAAAGGATATTTTCCGTAAAGCTGTCCGTGAACAACAGCACGATCTTGCAGCTCATGCCGGCGTCTTTATCCTCCCCCTGAATGATAATCGGCTCCTTGTGCAGCCATTCGGCGCCGCCGGCCAGGTGCTCGCAGAAGTCCTTCAGTCCCTCCTCGAAATAGAACTCACATTCGTTCCCGCTGACATCATCCACAAGTTGAATGCGCAGACGGTCATTCAAATACGCCAACTCGCGCAGGCGACCTTGCATCGTTTCATACTTGAACTCGCAGTCCTGGAAGAGCTTCGGATCGGGTTTGAACTCAATCGTCGTTCCGGTCTGCTCCGACCCGGGCTCGGATTGGAGGGGTTGAGTGATCGCCCCGTGGGAAAAAGCCATCGCATGCTTCCGGCCGTTGCGATGTACCACGACGCGAAGCCATTCGCTCAACGCGTTGACGACGCTGACGCCCAGACCGTGCAATCCGCCCGACACCTTGTAGCTGTGCGCGTCGAACTTTCCGCCGGAATTGAGCACCGTCATCACCACCTCGAGCGCGGGGCGGCCATTCAGGCTCGGATTCTCATGTCGGATGGGCCCCACCGGGATCCCCCGACCGTTATCCACAACGGTGCAGCTTCCGTCGGCGCCCAGCCGCACCAGGATCGAGTCGCAATAGCCTTCCAGCGACTCATCGACGGCATTGTCGATGACCTCATAGGCAAGATGGTGAAGCCCGGCCACACCCACGCTGCCGATGTACATGCCGGGGTTTTTCTGGACGGCCTCCAGGCCCTCCAGCACCAGGATACTTGACTCGTCGTATGCTCTTTCGGTCACGCCTGAAACCTTTGTTGATTCCATTGACATTCTGCCACGAAGTAGGGCGCCGCGACGGCGCGTCTTTCCACTCGAATCTCTCTTGGGGACTCTTTCCAGGCCGAGCCACGGGCTTTAGCCCGCGCGATCATCCCGCACCTTCGACAATTTGTACCCGTCTCTTGTTAGAGCGCCTTATCCATTCTCCGGAATCGGCACTCCCTCTTGCCCGGGTCGAAACGTCACCTTGCGGGCTGTGCAGCGCCCTCCCTGGCCTTGCAGGACGGAGCAAAGCCTGCGAGACCATTGCACGCGCATAAAGGCTACCAGCGCCGGATGATCCACGTGCACGATCAATGCCCCTCCTTGGATGCCCGCCAAGCGGCAGTGTTCGCGGAACAGGTGATCCACAACACCGGCCAGCACCTTCGCCATACGAGCCGTTTGCTCCACGCCAGCCGTGTTGACTGTATCGAGCAACCGCTGAACCACCGTTTGGGCGTCCAGAGTCCGGTTGCGCCGCGTTCGGTTGCGCTGAACCCACTCCAATGGTTTGGCGTACAACATTTTCCCTGGCCCTAGGCTCGAACCATCCTGATCGTCATCATGCTGAAGAAAGATTGACCGGCATGACCACGTGCGTGAATTCCTCGCCAAGACGGATCACCGCCGGACGAGCCGGCACGCTGAACGCAAAGCAGACCTTATCGGCGTGAGCCACACGAAGCACGTCCAGCAAAAAGACCGGGTTGAAGCCAATTTCCACCGGCTCATCGTGATAATCCACTGAAAGCGTAATCTGCGCTTCGCCCTGCTCCGGAGCCCGGCTTGAAAGGGTCAACTTACCCTCCTCAAACGCCAACCGTACTCCTTTGGACTCCTCATTGGTCAAGAGCGCCGCTCGTTTCAGAGCACTTTGAAACTCCATCGTATCCAGTTCCACTTTGCGATTGCAGTCTTTGGGAAGGACATCCTGGTATTTTGGAAAATGACCTTCCACTAAGGAGGTGCCAATGGTCACGCCGCCGATTTTCAAGCGCAGTTGGTTCGCCTTGACCATGACGGCCACAGTCGCTTCAGCAGCATCCGGTAGTCGGGAAACCAGAGACAGCGCCTTACCCGGAACGATGATCTGCGGGATAGACTTCCCGTTGGCGACTGTGATTTTCCCCCATCCTACCGACAGGCGTCGCCCATCGGTGGCCGCCAGGACAAGTTTCTCCCCCGTCACCTCCCAGAGCACGCCGTTCATGGCGTACCGTGTACTTTCACGCGCTGCTGCGAACAGCGTCCACTCAATGAGCCGACGAAGCAGGGCAAGATCCATCGTCCAGTCCGGCTCTCCCTCCATCACGGCGATAGGGGGGAAGTCGGTTGTCGCCTGCGGGACCACCTGGAAATGGCTGCCGGCTCCACACAAGTGCAAAGCATTATCCTGCAACTCCAGATCCAACACCTCGTCGGTACACTCGCGGACGATCTTGCTGAGCGTGTCCGCCACGACGAGCACCTCCCCGGGCTTTTCCACTTGGACCTGAGTTAGAGCGTAGCGGAGACCAACCTCCAGATCCGTCGCAGTGAGCAACAGAACGTCCGCTTGGGCTTCGAGCCGGACACACTTGAGAATCTCTTTGGGTGTCCGAACCGCCGCGACTTGGCACACCAAAGCCAATGCGTCTGCCATTTCCTGTCGATTGAACCGAAGCTTCATACGATTACCCTCCTTGCTCGATGCAGTGTGTCGGTGACTTGTTCTCTTATTATTGTTGTTTCATACATAGAATTAGTAACAGTAATAGGACTGGTGAAGAGTGTGCGATTCATGAGCCCGGCTGGGGTAAATGTTCGATGCTGCAATAACTTACGGGCTTGGGAATGGCTAGTTGGTTGTGCAATGGCTGTTGGTAACGTTGTGGTCTGCGACCCTGGTAGCGCGCGGCGCAGCGGTGGCCTCCCGGACGTGTTAGAGGTTGCCCGGACATCACAGGGTTGATAACAGGCTGGGCTGTTAATGTGTTGCATTTCTGATCTCGCGTGTCATTTCCTGAATCAACTCGTTCGCGTCTGAATCGGTTTCCAGCAGCCGGGTGATCGCCCGACTGGCATGGAGCACGGTGGTGTGGTCGCGGCCGCCGAAGTAGTTGCCGATCTCTTCGAGACTTTGGGATGTCAGTTGTCGGGCCAGATACATGCTGACGTGGCGCGGGTAGGTGATGGTCTTGGAGCGTTTCTTGCCTTGCAACTCGGAGACCTTCACGTTGAAACGGTCGGCGACGGTTTCGAGGATGACGGGAATCTTGACTATGCGACGGCTGTTGCCGCCGAGAGCGGTTTCCGCCAGCTCAAGGGTCAGTTGCCCGCCGTGGGCGTGGCTGAGCGCGTCGATTCGGGTCAATGCACCCTCCAGGTCGCGGATGTTTGTGTCAATTCGGCTGGCAATGAGGTGGACCACATCCTCCGGCACGGTGATGCACCGCAGCTTGGCTTTCTTGCGGACAATAGCCATGCGGGTTTCTAGGCAGGGGCGGTCCATCAGTGCCACCAATCCAGAGTTGAAGCGGCTGGTAAGGCGCTCTTCAAGGCTGGGAATCTCCGACGGGGGGCAGTCCGCCGACAGGATGATCTGTCGATGGGACTGGTGCAGCGTGTTGAACGTGTGGAAGAACTCCTCCTGGCTTCGCTCGCGCTCCGCCAGAAACTGAATGTCGTCGATCACCAGGATATCCACGTGGCGGTACCGATATCGGAACTGATGAAGCGCGCCGCATTCGACAGCCTCAATAAAATGGTTGATGAACGTTTCGCAGGAGATGTAGTAGCAGCGGGTCTCGGGGGTTCGCTTTTGAAGCGCCTGACAGATGGCCTGTAGGAGGTGCGTTTTGCCCAGTCCAACGCAGCCGTGCACGAAAAACGGATTGTAGGCGTGGCCGGGGTCTTCGGCGATCGCCACCCCAGCCGCGTGCGCCAGGCGGTTGCAGGGGCCGGTCACGAAATTGTCGAAGGTAAAATCCGGATTCAGACTTAGCTCGTCCTGGCCGCTAGCAGGGGCGCCGGGCGATCGACCATTGGAATCCGCCTTCGTTTCATCCACGTCAAACGCGACCGATACAAGCCTGCCGGTGGATGCCTGCGCTGCTTCCGTGAGTGCGAGGCGGCAATGCTGTTCCAGGTAACGAACCTGAGCGTGGTTTGCAGCCTGGATCCGAATGATCCCGCCGTTCAACTGCTCGGGCTTCAGGTCACAAAACCACCCGCGAACCAGTTGCGGGTGGTTGACCCGAAACTGGCCGATGATGTCCTCCCAAACTGTGTTTGTGACCGCGTTCATCCGGCTACTGGACAGAACATCGCCAGGATGAGCCCCGGCGCAAGCAATCCAAAATCCCACCCCACGAACTTTTCGGGCATCAACCTCATTAGGCGCCGGTGTTTAACCTGTTGTACGCCAAGTGTTGCCAACCCAAGCCTCTATGATCGGGACAGGCAGCAAGAAAACATCTCTTGGTCGCGGTTCCAAGGTGGGTTGCCCTTGAGGCTTGTAGGCAGCCACCCAACTCGCCCGCGCGCGAGCCTATATCGTAGCGAAATCCGCGCGGAACGCCAGCCCGAGTCGGCGACCGGCGAGCCCTCTGCAGCTCCCCATGCAACGATCCGCCGGGAACCAGCCAAGAGCGCGCCGCCTGCTGAGACCTAGGAATGCCAGCCGGGCTCCGGCGAGTGGTCATTCAAGCGAGTTACGCTATTATGCCGGCCTGACACGCCCAGATCGCAGGTACAAGGAGCACCCAGGATGGTCGGCCAGGCCGCGCCCAGTCAACCGGAACAGCTCAGCCTGGACTACCGCGCTTCTCCAACGGCGCCGGCCGCACCGCCTCGCGCTGCCCGACCCGTTCCGCCGCGTGGGCGTCGGGAGAGGGCTTCCCGTGCGGGCGACAGTGCTGCGACAAAGCCCGCCCGAGGGCGCGTCACAGCCGAAACGCTAGCCAAGCAACAGCGCGAGATTTCCGTATCCGAGTTCTTCGCGAAAAACCGCCACCTGCTCGGCTTCGACAACAAGCGAAAAGCCCTGCTGACCACGGTCAAGGAGGCGGTGGACAACAGCCTGGATGCCTGTGAGGAGGCCGGCTTCCTTCCCGACATTGAAATCGTCATCAGGCAGATCGATCAAGAACGGTTTTCGGTGACGGTGCGCGACTCGGGGCCGGGCATCGTCAAACAGCAGATCCCCAACATCTTCGGCAAGCTCCTGTACGGGTCGAAATTCCATCGCCTCAAGATGGCCCGGGGTCAACAGGGGATCGGCATCAGCGCCGCGGGCATGTATGGCCTGATTACGACCGGCAAACCCATCCGTATCGTCAGCCGAACCGCCAGCCGGGCCCAGGCCCACCTGTACACGCTGGCCATCGACACGAAGAAAAACCGCCCCGACATCATCGACGACCAGCCAATTGACGTGGATT